>JAGVME010000029.1 GCA_020053945.1 Gammaproteobacteria bacterium | reverse complement strand
GTGAAAGGGTTTCGGAGAGCTATTTTTTAAGAGGTGGATCATGACATTACGCGGCATCAACCATGTTGTCCTGAAGGTGCGCAACCTGCACGCATCCGATCATTTTTACCGGGAAATCCTCGGCATGGAGCGCGTCGGCGAGCGGGGGAGGATGTGGTTTTATCGCGCGGGAGGGCATCACCACGACCTGGCCCTGATGGAAGTTGGCGCAAGCGCGGCGTCACCGCAAGCGCAGCACACGGGGCTATTCCACTTTTGTATTGATGTCAGTGACGAACCGTCACTGGCGCAGCTTTACAAGCGCTGCCAGGCCAGCGGCGCCACCCTTTTAGGCACGGTGGATCACACCATAATGCGGTCGTTTTATGTCCAGGATCCGGATGGCAACGTGGTGGAATTGGGCGTGGATGTGCCGCAGGAGGAATGGGCGCAGAATGCGGCGCCTTTTGCGAGGGATACCGCCTATGTCTTGCCCGGAGACGCCTGACCAGGCTTCGACAACCGTTCATTCAGCAGCGCATCCATCTCCTCCACGGCCCGCCTCAACAGCACCCCCGCGTGCAGGTGATAAATGTGCAGGGTACAGGCGATGGGTTGGTGCAATGAGTCACGATGGGTAGCTTGAAAATCCGTCCACTCAAACAGAGGAAAGGCCTCTTGCCAGCCGGAAAAGCCGATCCATGAATGGTTGTCCAACACCAGGTCTACACCAGCATCCGGAAGCTCAAATTCGAGCGGACTGCCCAGGCGGATCAACGCCAGCTTGACATGGTTGTAGCGCGCCGCCTCCATGGTATAGGGCAGCGTCCTCAAAGGTGGGATGTCTCGCAAACGATCAGGCACAAACACCTCCGAAATAATCCTATTCCCTGGGGCGGTTCACGAGAAAAGACATTTTGGTGTTTCGCTTGAGAGTATTGTCGAACGCCGTGACTCGTGCATAACAGTTCGGGTTGGCCGCACAACAGGCGCTGATTTCCACCATGATGCTCGCGGTGTCAAGCAGTGGCGCACCCCACATGTCCCAGTAGTCATTGCGTGGATCAGGGTCATTGGTGTATTCAATGTGTATTGCCCAGCCCTTTTCCAGCGCATATCTAATCTGCGCCGTGATCTGTTCGGCCGTCAAGTCAGGCAGAAATGAAAACGTCCCTTGCGTTATCTTCATCGTCATTCCTCCATCGCCAACAGCGCCCAGGTCAGGTTCCGCGCCTATCCATAGCCTAACATGATGCCACGCGGCTTGTGGCAATCCGATCTGCGGACAGAAATTGCACCTTTTTGGTGCTGACGCGCGCATATACTGTCCATGCTGGTGCGTAAGCTTTCCTTTGCCTTTCGTATTTATTTATTAACTATATGTTTATTATTGATAATATTTGCATGGCATGGGATCTGCAAATAATCAGGCGAGCACGGACCATAATGAAGTTTTTCCGTTATTTTTCACAATAACCACAGCCCGGCCCGCCCGGAAACAGTAATGAGGGGAGATCATGAACAAAGTCACAAATACGCTTTTTACCATCAGCCTACTCGCCAGCGTTCCCGCGTTCGCGGCAGAGGAAAAAATGCCGGACAAGCCGGGTGTGCCGAGCCTGGGGCAGATTATGGGGGCGTCGGGGGTTAATGTCTCGGGGTATATTGATACTTCGTATACCTATCTGTCGGGCACAGGCGCATTCACCGGTGGCGTCGCCAACCGCGTCTTCGACACGACGCGCAACAACTTCAATCTGCAAATGATCGACGTGACGGTATCCAAGTTGCCTTCCAACGGGTTTGGCGGCTTGGTCAATCTCAACTTCGGACCGGATGCCGACGTGGTCGCCGCCGCCGGTCCCGGCAACACCAAAGAAGTGCAGCAGGCCTACGTCCATTACGCTAACGGCCCGCTGATGGTGATTGCCGGCAAATTCGTCACTATGGCGGGCGCCGAGGTAATCAAAAGCCCCAGCAACCTGAACTTCTCGCGCTCCATCCTGTTCGGCTACGCCATTCCCTTTGCCCATACCGGTGCGCGGATGACCTACACCGTCAGTGACAAACTATCGCTGATGGCGGGCATCAACAACGGCTGGGATGCGCAAAAAGACAACAACCAGAACAAGACCCTGGAAGTCGGCTTCTCGGCCATCCCCGTCAAGCCATTACTCCTGGCCGGCTCGCTCCACAGCGGCAGGGAATATGCCAACAACGCAATGGGTACGGGCGATCTTGGCCTGCGCAATCTGGTCGATCTGGTCGCCACGTATAACGCCACCGACGCCCTGAGCTTCATCCTCAACTACGACTACGCCACCCAGGAAAACGCCGTGACGCTGGGCGAGAAGGCGAAGTGGTGGGGCGTGGCCGGCTATGCCAATTATAAATTCAGTGACACATGGCGCGTGGCACTGCGCGCCGAGACCTTCGACGACAAGAACGGCTACCGCACCGGCGTCACGCAGAAGTGGGACGAAGCCACGCTGACGCTGGCCCACATTCCGACCGAGAACGTGGAACTGCGGGCAGAAGTGCGCGCCGACAAGTCCGACAAGAAGAGCTTCCTGAAGAGCGACGGCACGGCCACGGACAATCAAACCTCAGTCGCACTGCAAGCCATCTACAAGTTTTAATTCCCATGCAGGGGGCGTTTCTTGTAGCCCCCCGCCTTTTTTAACGAGGTCATCGTATGAAACTGGTCACAGCCATTATCAAACCCTTCAAGCT
>JAGVME010000036.1 GCA_020053945.1 Gammaproteobacteria bacterium | reverse complement strand
ATTTGACGATCAGTTGCGTACCAATCGCTGCGTCAAATACAACATCCGTGAAATGATGAAAAGCCTGCCCCCCGACGGGCACCCTATGGAAATGCTGCAAACCGCCGTGGCGAGCCTGGGCATGTTTTACCCCGGCACTGAAGGCCTTACCAGCAGTGACGCAGGCCACAACCTTGACTACGTGCACAGCATGACCGTCAAAATCATTGCGCGCATGGCTACCCTCGTTGCCATGTGGGAACACATCCGCAATGGTTACGACCCGGTGCCGCCACGTACTGACCTCACCTACGCCGAAAATTTTTTATACATGATGAGCGGCAAAGAGCCTGACCCGTTTCACGCCAGTATCATGGACACCTGCCTGGTGCTGCACGCCGAACACACCATCAATGCCTCAACCTTTGCCGCGCTGGTGGCAGGCTCCACGCTTGCCGCACCTAATGGCGTCATTGCCTCTGCCATTGGCACGCTCTCCGGCCCGCTGCACGGCGGGGCTAATCAACGCGTGGTGGAAATGCTGCAAGAAATTGGCGTGCCGGGGCACGCCAAGGCATGGGTGGATAAACAACTGGCTGTCAAAGCCAAAATCTGGGGTATGGGGCACCGCGAATACAAAGTCAAAGACCCGCGCGCCGTCATCCTGCAAAAGCTGGTGGAGAAACTCGCGGCCTACAAAGGCGGCAACGTCAGCCCGTTGTTTGAAACCGCATTAAAAGTAGAAGAAGTCGCCACTGAACGTCTTGCTGGCAAAGGCGTTTATCCCAACGTGGATTTCTACTCCGGCGTACTCTACGCCGAAATGGGTATCCCCGCCGACCAGTTCACCTCCATCTTCGCCATCTCGCGTTGCGCCGGTTGGCTCGCCCACTGGCGCGAACAACTGGCCGATAACCGCATCTTCCGGCCCACCCAAGTGTATACCGGCGAGAAAGACCGGGAGTATGTAGTGTTGAGCGCACGCGAGCAGTAAAACCTACAACTTCGGCAGTATTTTATGGATGTTACCGCTGCCGTGATGATTGCGTTGATGCCGCTGGCAGCGGCGCTCCTGGCGCTCTATACGCCCTACCGTAGCGTTGCTTTTTCCTTCCTATTCATTTCAATCATCGCCGCGTTGTATGTTGGGGTGATAACGGGTGTCGGCGCAGCCGCTTTTTTCATTCTTATGGCCTTGTGTTATTTCGCCAGCCGCGCCCGTGACGGTCAACACAGGCTCAAGCGTTCCCTGTTGTTAATGGGTGTGGGTGGAATGGGTTTTTTGATGGCGCTGCATGCCATCCCTGGATTCAATTACACGCCCATAGTGCAGGATATATTGCTCAGTCCCGACGCCACCCCCTTCAGGCTCGCTATTGGGTATGACAAGGCGCTCGCCGGAGCGCTCATCGTTTTTTTTCTCGTTCCGTTAACACGCACCAAAGATGGCTGGCGCAAAGCCACGGGTGCCATGTTGATGGCGTCAGCCGCGATATTGTTATGTGTGATCCCCCTGGGCCTGTGGCTGGGATTCTTTGCGTTTGATCCCAAGCTTTCGCCTTATCTCCCGCTATGGATGTTTTTGAACTTGTTCGTAACCGTCATCGCCGAAGAAGCATTTTTTCGCGTGTTATTGCAAGACAATTTAACCGCCTACCTAACCGGAAAAGTGCGCCACGCGGCAGGGTGGTCTGTGTTGATAGTGGCCATCGTGTTTGCGCTGGCGCATGGAGGAGGCGGTTTTACCTATGTCGTGCTGGTATTCTTTGCGGGTTGCGGATATGGGGTCGCCTATAAGTGGGGTGGTATTGAAGCGGCTATAGGCACGCATTTTATCGTAAACCTTGTGCATTTTTTATTTTTTACGTACCCGCGGTTAGCCAGTTAATAGGCGGCTTTCACGATCCATCCAGTATTAAACATTCCCAAATTATCAATACTAATTGACCCATCCAGCCATTATCTACGCAAAAACCATAAACCGCTGATAAAAATGTCACTTGATGTATAGGTAATATTGCCGTGTATCTGTAACCCACCGTTGTTACTTTTGCTAAAAGTAATAATGTGTATGTATGACAGGGAAATCAGGAGGACATTATGCCAGCCTCACAACAACATATTCAGGCAAGCACGCCAATGGGGGCGGAACTCGTCGGCGGCGGCGCCACGTTTCGTCTGTGGGCACCGGGTGCAAAAGAAATCTACGTCATCTTCCATGATTTCGATGCGCAGGCGGAGAAAAACGACGCGCATCTGCTCGTCCGCGACAGCAACGGATACTGGGCGGGATTCTTCCCGGATGTTAAAGACGGTACCCCGTACCGCTTCTGGGTGGTCGGCCATGGCGGGGAGGGTTTCAAGCGCGATCCCTATGCGCGGGAGCTGGCGATGCAAGGTTATCCTGATTGCAACTGCATCGTCCGTGACCCGCATAGCTACCCCTGGCGCGACCAGGGTTTCCGTCCCCCCGCGTTCAACGACCTGATCGTCTATCAATTCCACATTGGTGTTTTCTACGCCAAAAATGAACAGGGAAAAGATATCCGCGCGGGACGCGTCTCCAAATATCTCGATGCGTTGGACCGCATTCCTTACCTGGCTGATTTGGGCATCAATGCCATTATGCCGCTTCCCTTTGTTGAGTTTCAAGGCGAGAATAGCTTGGGATATAACGGCACCGATATCTTCTCCCCGGAGATGGACTACGCCGTGGAAAGCGCGGATCTCGATCCCTATCTGCGCAAAGTGAACCAACTGCTTGCCCAGAAAAACCGCGCGCCATTGCGCAAGGAACAATTGGTCGGCCAGATCAACCAGATGAAGGCATTCATCGACATCGCCCATCTCTACGGTATCGCCGTCATCGCGGATGTCGTTTACAACCATGCGGGCGGCGGATTTGACGATCAGAGTATCCACTTTCTCGACCGTCCCGCGAGCACCGATAACAAAGACAGTCTTTACTTTCTTGCCAGCGGCCATGCGGGCGGCCTCGTCTTCGCTTTCTGGAAGCGCGAAGTCAGGCAATTTCTCATTGATAACGCCAAAATGTTTCTCAACGAATATCACATTGATGGCTTCCGCTACGACCAGGTAACCGTCATGGACGAACACGGCGGCTGGTTCTTCTGTCAAGACCTCAACAACACATTGAAATTTATCAAACCGGGCGCCGTGAATCTCGCGGAGTATTGGGGGAATGAGCGTTGGCGCGGGGTGGTAAATCCCCCGCATGGGATGGGCTTTGACGCGGGTTATGACGACCGCTTGCGCGATAGGGTCCGCAGTGTGGTGGCGCAAGCCGCCGCCGGGCGCGACGCGCCAGTGAGCCTCAACGGATTGCGGGACGCGCTCTATCCCCCCTTCGGGTTTCCGGTGGCGTGGAAGGCATTCCAGTGCATCGAGAATCACGACCTGCTCGATAATAACCACACCGGCAACGACAAACAACCGCGCATCGCAGCACTGGGCGACGCCACCCATCCACGCTCCTGGTATGCGCGCAGCCGTGCACGGGTGGCGACCGGATTGCTGATGACCGCTCCAGGCATCCCGATGATTTTTATGGGCCAGGAATTTTTAGAGGATAAATATTGGACGGATAATCCTCATGCCGCGAATTTGATGATCTGGTGGGAAGGCTTGGAGGGAAAGGACAAGGCAATGTCCGACCATCACCGTTTCACGCGCGATCTTCTCTGGCTGCGAAGGAATCAGCCCGCGTTGTGCGGCGAGGGAATCAACGTCTTCCACGTGCATAACGATAACCGGGTGATCGCATTCCACCGCTGGCTTCCCGGGATTGGGCGGGACATCGTGGTGGTGGTGAGCCTCAACGAAGGGACTTTTTATGACCACAGTTACCGGCTCGGTTTTCCCGGCGCAGGACATTGGAACGAGGTGTTCAACAGCGATATCTACGACAACTTTTTTAATCCGGTGAGCCAAGGCAATCCCGGCGGCATAAACGCCGCAGGTCCCGCGATGCATGATCTTCCGGGGTCGGCGGGGATCACCCTTCCCGCCAACAGCATCCTGGTCTTCGCGCGTGATTGAAAAAATCTTCTTTAACTTAAGCAAAATGCCCACCCATCAATGCATGTTTACCTGGCTTCTGCCATCACGGGATTTAGGTGGTAGATTATTTAAATGAGGTTATAAGGTTTCTGAGCCATGTGGATTTTTATTCATCATCGATTAGCTGTAGTTTTGGCGGTTTCAATGACCAAGTGCAAAAAGCGCAGCGTGATGCTGCCTGAAATCGAAAGCGTCCGGTGTAAACATCTCCGCAGGACATTTGAAGCCCAGTGACTTGCGGGGTCGTGTGTTCAGTTTCCAGGCGATCGCATCCAACTCCTCCTGCGT
>JAGVME010000129.1 GCA_020053945.1 Gammaproteobacteria bacterium | reverse complement strand
GCCAAGGCTCAACCTGTCAAATGGAAATTTACGACCAGTGATGCGCGCGTGAAACTAAAGCGGCTTTATCCAGCCGTTTCATGTTGACCGACTACTAGCTTAATGCACCCTGCGCATCAAAAACAATCCCAGCCCTAAAAACAATGCGGGCGGCAACACCGCGCTTACTATCGGGTTCATGCCATAAATCAGGCCAACATAACCAAAGGTTTGGTTAAACAGGTAAAAAGCAATCCCCAGTAGTGTCCCCACCATAATCCGCTGCCCAATGCCTACTGAGCGTAACGTGCCAAAAATAAAGGGGATCGCCAGGAACACCATGACGCCCGTACCCAGCGGCAACATGACTTTTTTCCAGAAAGCCATTTCATAACGGTCTGCATTCAGGTTGTTATCCTGTAAATAATCAATGTATTTATATAACCCCAGCAATGACAGCTTATCAGGCTTTACCACCACCACGCCCAACACCGCCGGGCTCAACAATGAACCCCATTCTGCACTGGGCTGATGTTGTGTGGTGATGCCTGTTTCACTGATTTTGCTGTATTGGATATCCTGCAATTGCCATTTGTTTCCCTGGTACATTGCGGTGCGCGCATGTGTAACAACTTGCAAATTATTTTTTTCCCCAAATTCATAGATGGATATATCAGCAAGTTGCGAATCTGCGAGAACTTCACGTACGTGGATAAAATTACGCCCATCGCGCGCCCAAAAACCGTTGGGGGTATTCAGGGAGATGCGTTCAGCCAACGCCGCCGAACGCATGGTTTGCCCATAATATTCCGCCTGTGGCGCCAGCCATTCGCCGACGATTACCGCGATCACCATTAGCAGCGCGCCCACCTTCATCACCGACAGGATAATGCGCCCCATTGATACGCCCGCCGCGCGCACGGCAACCAGCTCACTGCCGCTGGAAAGCATGCCTAACCCCACCATGCTGCCAATCAAAGCCACGGGCGGGAACAACTGATACACCAAGCTGGGCAACGTCAACACCACATAATACACAGCTTGCAATAATCCGTATTTTCCTTTGCCTATATAATCCAGCTCACCCACAAAACTGGCAAAGGAAAACAGTGCGATAAACACCAACATCACCACCAGCGTGTGGCTGATGACAGTCAAGCCAATATAGCGGTCAAGGATGCGCATATTAGGCGGTGGTCTTTCTCAACATGTTAGCGATCACCCAACGGATTCCCGACTGCTGCGCCATAAAAAATAGTACCCCTATCATGAATAAACCATGCACCCACCACAAGCCAAGTTCCGCAGGCGTCACACCGCGTTCCAGCCACGCTCGCCCTACCCCCAGCAAATTACTGTAAATGACATACACCAGAATACCGGCAAATAATTTGCCATAACGCCCCTGGCGGGGATTAGTGCGGCTTAAGGGCACCGCCAGCAACGTAAGCACGACCGTCGCGATAGGCATGGCCATGCGCCACTGTATTTCGGCTTTGTCGGCCAGTACATCTGACTTGCGCAAAACCGCCGTAGACGCAGCCGCCAATTTACGTTGCGAAGGCACCACCGCTTTTTCTTCAACTCGAATGGCGTGTTCTTTATATTGCGCGATCTTGAAATCGGCATGGCCGGGCGTACCTTCATAACGGTAGCCATCCTGCAACACCACAAAACGATCACCCGTTTTGGGGTCAATGCGGTGACGCGCTATTGGCGCTGAGATAATGCCTTGCTTCCCGTCTTTTTCGCTATGGATAAAAACATTATTCATTTCGCTTTGGTCTTTGCTCAAGCCTTCTATATAAAATACCAGGCTGCCATCATTGACCTCTTTAAAGTTCCCCGCAGCGACACCCTTTAAATGCGCCACTGCCGCCGCCAGGTCCAGGAGCTGGGAACTTTTTTCTTCGGCCCAAGGAGCCACATACCACGATGCGGCGGCCACACCAGCGGAAAATATCACAGAAAGCGCTAGGATATTTTTCAAAAGCCGGGCGGGGCCAATGCCACACGCGGCCAACGCCGTCATTTCACCGTCTTTATAGAGACGCCCCAAGGCAAGCATGATGGCCAGGTAGAGGGCCAAAGGCAATATCAACACCATGGCATTCACTGACTTGAGCAAGAGTAATTGCAACACGGCGTCAGCGGGTAACGTACCGGCGTCCGCTTCCGACAAAAAGCGTATGAACCGGTTACTGATATAAATGACCAATAAAATGCCGGTGACGGCCAGAAATGTCTGAAGTATTTCTTTAAAAATATAACGTTCGATAATCACAATTTCAGCGATAAATCCTGGTAAGAAGAGGCCCCTGGCTGCAACCACCCATCTACCTGCTCCAGCTCAGCCAACGACAACATGCTCATCGCCTGCTTAAGGCGTATCATGTTAAAGACGCAATCATAACATGCGCGCATATTATTCATATCGCAATGCCGCCACTGGCCGCATCGCCGCCGCACGGCGGGCGGGGTAATAGCCGGAGAGCACGCCAACACCAATGGAGACAATCAGGGCAACAGCCACCATAGTCATAGAAGGCGTGAGGGGAAAGCCTGTCGCCAGCGCTAAACCGTAGCTCGCCAACGTCCCCGCCAGAAGGCCCAGCACACCACCAATAGTGGAGATGAACACCGCCTCGGCGAGAAACTGTAGCAGGATGTCGCGTCGGCGCGCGCCGATAGCCTTGCGCAGGCCGATCTCACGGGTGCGTTCCAGCACTGAGGTGCTCATGATGTTCATGATCCCCAGGCCGCCCACCAGCAGTGAAACGGAGGCCGCCACCACGCCGATCAGGGACACACCTTGCAGGATGCGATTAGCGGTGTCGATATACTGCGCCATGGTCTCGCCTCTATAGGAAAACCGCTCGCCATGGCGACGCTTGAGGGTATCGCTGATCTGCGCAATGGCGATGTCGGCCTGATCCTGACTGACCGCCTCAGCCTGCAGCCAATTGATTTCTTTCTTGCCAAGCTGCTGCTGATACAGGGTGTAGGGTATCAGGATGCGATTGTTGGCGTCCTGCCCGCCAGCGGAGCCGATGCTGGCGAGAAACCCACGGCTTTTAGCCTTCAATACGCCAACCACCGTATATTTTTGTTGCCCGATGCGGATCTCTTTGCCGATTGGGTTCTGGCCCGCGCCGAACAGATCGGCGTGCGGCGTCGGCCCAATGATAGCCACAGGCCGACGCCGCTCCTCGTCCTCGAAGCGGAAGGAACGGCCCATGACCAACGTATCGTTGTTGATTATTGTGTACTCGCTGCCCACGCCTTCCACACTGGCATTGCTGTAACGATTACCGGCGCGGATGATCTGGCGCTTACCGAAGTCGTGTATCCCCGGGCTGACCCGCTTCACTGCGGGACAACAACCGGAACGGATGACGGCATAATCGTCATTGTCGATGCCCGTCCCCATGCGCACCGCGCGGTGTGGGTCTTTGTCCTGCCGGTCGCGGAACACCCACACCGACTTGAGACCAAAAGTCTCCAGTTCGGAGAACACCAGATAATGGCCGCCTTTACTTATCGTACCCACCGCCATCACGGCGGTGATGCCGACCGCGATACCGAGAACGCTCAATACGCTGCGCAACCAATTGTCCTTGAGTGCCCACCAAGCCTGGCTGGCAATATCGCGCAGGGATGCGCTAGTGCCGCGGGAGAGCGAAGCGAGGGATTCAGGATGCCGGGAGCGGCCAGCGAAGGCGATCACCGGCGCTCGTCCTTTTCGACCACGCCATCACGCAGATAGATGACGCGCTGGGCATAGGCCGCGATTTCATTTTCGTGCGTCACCATCACAATGGTTTTACCCTGTTGATGTAATTGCGCAAACAGATACATGATGTCGTGACCGGAAGCGGAATCGAGACTGCCGGTAGGCTCGTCGGCGATAATGATGTCCGGCGCGTTAATCAGCGCACGCGCAATCGCCACGCGCTGCTGTTGTCCACCGGACAACTTGGCAGGAGAATGTGCCGCGCGGTCTTCCAATCCCACGTTTTTCAGGGCCGCATAAGCGCGGCGCTGCCGCTCGTCGGGCGCGACCCGATGATAGATCATGGGCAACTCCACATTGCGCAGGGCATTGATACGCGGAATGAGGTTGAACGACTGGAACACGAACCCCAAGCGACGGTTACGGAGCGCCGCCAGTTCGTCCTCGGAGGCGGACTCAATGGCAATATCATCCAGCCGGTAACTACCCTCGTCAACCGTATCGAGGCAGCCGATCACATTCAACAACGTGGATTTTCCCGAACCGGACGACCCCATGATGGCGACAAATTCCCCGGCGTCGATATGCAACGATACACCTTTCAAAACTGCCAGCACTACCTCGCCAAGACGGTAGGATTTACTGACCCCGCATAGATCAATCATGGCGAAGCCTCAATCATGGCGCAGGTCGATCATGGCTACGCCTGGGGCGCGGGACGCACCCTGTCGTCCTCATTTAGTGTCTTACCCTCGGGCAAAATCACCTGCTGCCCCGCCGTAACGCCTTGCAGGATTTCAGTATGGGTGAGATCTTCGATGCCAGTAATGACCGGTAAAAACTTCACTCGGCCTTGTTCGCTAATCACAGCTACCCAGGTCTTATCATCCTTACTTATCAACGCGCCAAATGGCAACTTGAGCACCTTAGGCTGAAACGCCGTGCGGATTTTTACATCGACCTGCTGCCCGAAGCGAAGCAGCGGCCTCTCCCGCGCATCCTGCGCGCCATTGCCATTGTCTATATGAGCATCAGCGCTCAAACTGATATAGACAATGACGGTGTTGGCGGATTCCTCTTTCTCAATTGTGGGCGCCACACGCATCACCTTTTCGCTCCATTGCCGTCCCGGAAAAGCGTCGCTGGAGACACTGACTTCCTGTCCCACCGCGATGTTGGCGCTGTCGTCGGCATCAACCTTCACCTCGATTTCACGCCGGTCCGAATCAACCAGGGTGAATAGCGCCTCCGGCGGCGCCACCCACTGCCCAGTTCGCACCGGAATCAGGGTAATCAAGCCGGAAAAAGGCGCCACCACACTCAGCTTGCCCAATACCACGCGCGCCAGTGCCAGTTCCGCCGCAGCTACTTCTTCCCGTGCTTGGGCGCTCTTCAATTGCGCCTCAGCATCCTCCAATTTGTGGCGCGGCTCCAGACCGGACGGCACTACCCGCCGTAACCGTTCTACCGTCTGCATCACCTGCGCCGCCTCGGCTTGGGCCAGACGCAATGCCGCCTGCACCTTGGCGATCTGAGCCTCAACCTCCCTGCCCTCCAGCCGCGCCAGCACCTTTCCCGCCGGAACACGCTGCCCTTCCCTGACGGTAATCTCGACGATTTGACCCGCCATCTGCGAGGTCAGCCTTACCTCATGGCCGCTGGCGACCTTGCCCGTAGCCGTAAGAAAAGCCGCCAGCGGCCCCTGCTCCACCGCAACGGTCTTGACGGGCATCGCCTCGGCGGCGTTGAACTTCCAAACCGCGAAGGCGCCAAGGGCACCCGCCAACACAATACCGATTATGATAATTTTACGCATAATGATGGAAGCTCTGAATTAATTCCTGCGCGTCATTTTGATCCCAGGAAAAAATCCTTGTTTCGAATGGAATGGGAAATCCTTCTGATTTGTTGAGTAAGACAGGCGGCGTTTGCAACCCGCATTAATCCTGCTTCATTTTTTCATTCCTCACCAAATAGATAGCTTATAACCCATAGACCGATTTTCCGCATGTCATGAACTTCTTGGTCTTCCCTCCTTTTTCCGGGAACCCTCAGTTTTTATGGCGTCCCGCTTAATTTTGTTTCAATACAATCCATCAGCCAGCCACTGATATTCAGGTCATAAATGGCGTCGAGTTCGCGTATGCAGGTGGGGCTGGTGACATTGATTTCGGTAAGGTAATCACCAATCACATCCAGTCCGACAAACATCAACCCTTTGGCGCGTAATGTCGGCCCCACCTGCTCGCATATCCATAAATCACGTTCGCTTAAGGGCACGCCCTCACCGTGCCCACCTGCGGCCAAGTTGGCGCGGGTTTCTCCAGGCGCCGCCGTGCGCGCCAATGCGAAGGGAATAGGGCGGCCATCAATCAGCAGGATACGTTTGTCACCGTCGCTGATTTGGGGTATGAAACGTTGCGCCATCACAAAGCGTGTTTCACGTTGGGTAATAGTCTCGATGATGACATTTATGTTTGGGTCATTTTCGCGGATGCGGAATACCGAGGCGCCGCCCATGGCGTCCAGCGGCTTAAAAATAATATCGCCATGTTCGTAGAGAAATTCGCGCAATTGATTGGCATTGCGGGTGATTAACGTCGGGGCGCAACATTCTGGAAACCAGGTGGTGTACGCTTTTTCATTAACATCCCGCAGGCTCTGCGGTTTATTTACCACTAACACGCCATCTTCTTCCGCGTGTTCGAGAAAGTAAGTGGTGTAAATATATTCCATGTCAAACGGGGGATCTTTGCGCATCAGGATCACATCAAGTTCGGCCAAGGGTCCGAGGATGGATTGTCCTAACTCAAACCATGTGTGCGGATCATTGCTGACAGTGATCCGCTGCATTTTGGCATGGGCTTTACCGTCACGCAGGAATATATCACCTTGCTCCATATAATAAAGCGTCCAATCACGTGATTGGGCTTCCAGTAACATGGCCAGGGTGCTATCTTTTTTTGGATTGATGGATGCGATAGGGTCCATGACTACGCCCAGGTTTATAGTACGCCGGGAAGGATCTTCCTGTGCGGTGGGCGCCGGGATGTGGAAGGGTCGCTTCATGTTTTGGTGCCCGCGATTTCCCGCGCGGCGGCAAGCATAGCCAAGCGCGCGATCACGCCATATGCATAAAAGCGGTTAGGATGGGCGTCTGGATCTTTGTGGGGATCAGGGTTGTTACAGGGTTCAGCAAAGGCCAGTGGCTCAAATTGCATACCGGGAGAATTAAGGTTTTCATTCGCGCCCCGCGTGGTGTGTACACGATAAAAGCCGCCCACGACAAAACGGTCAACCATATATACCACCGGTTCGGCGACCTTTTGTGTTTCACCCCAGGTTTCAAAGGTGTAAACACCTTCTTGGATAATCACCTGTGTTACATCTTGCCCCCCCTTGGTGGCGGCCATGTGGGTGCGTTGCTTGCGGTTTAACTCATAAATCTCTGTGGCGGAGTGGACGGTCATAATTCCCATGCCATAGGTACCCGCATCGGCTTTCACAATCACAAAAGGTTTTTTATCAAGCCCATACTCATCGTATTTGCGTTGGATTGAACCCAGCAAGCCATCAACGTTAGTCGCCAGGCATTCTTCGCCTTCACGTTTCATAAAATTAATTTCACCGCATTGGCGAAACAGCGGATCAATCAACCACTGGTCAATGTCGATGATTTTTGAAAATTCCTGCGCGACACGCCGATAATGCGTAAAGTGATCTGACTTCAAACGGTTAAACCACCCCAGATCCACGGGCGGCATGACAGGTTGCTCGAGTCCTTCAAGTAGCGGGGGACGGCCCGCTGAAAGATCATTGTTCAGCAATATCATGCAGGGAAAGAAATCTTTAACGCCCACGCGGTTGCCGACCCGCAAGAGTGGCTCCAGTTGGATTTTTCGGCCTGAGGGTAGATCAATGCTGCGGGGTTCAACCAGGTCTTCAATCAAGGAGCCCACGCGTACTTCGAATCCCGCTTTGTTGAGCATGGCAACCAATGTAGCCAGGTTTTCCAGATAAAATAAATTGCGTGTATGGCTTTCAGGGATCACCAACACTTTTGCCGCGCGTGGGCAAACACGTTCGACGGCGGATTGCATCGCTTGAATGCTCAGCGGCATAAACGCCGGATTCAAGTTATTGAAACCGGCGGGAAACAGGTTGGTATCAACGGGCGCCAATTTAAAACCCGCATTGCGTAAATCTACAGAAGCATAGAAGGGGGGCGGTGTATCCAACCATTGGCCGCGCAACCACCATTCAATCGCTGCCTGATGATTCAATAAATGGCGCTCGAGCTTTAATAGTGGACCCGACAATACGGTGGTCAGGTGCGGAACTCCATACAAGTGCTCAATGCTCATGCGAGTGGTGATCCTTATGATAGTAATTTTCGAATGGCTACTGTAACGTATTTTAGCATTAGGTGATATTCCCGGAATGATTTAGCTGAGGAGCGTTCAATCTTGCCATGAGCCACGCTGTTATCCTGTTTCTTTGTCGGGGGACGGAGGCATGCGATCAAACACAGTCTTATGTAGGGATATGCGATTGCCATGTTAATCTCCTTTGCTATTTGTTAATCCATCAAGATAATAATCCCCGGCTATTACTGGAAAGGGTCAGGAAAAACAATTTTATGCGTATGCGCACGCACGTCCAAGACCTTGCCGGTTTTGCCATCCACCTTCACATCCTCAACCTTGTTGCCATGGATGACTTCCACATCATAAACCACGGTGCCGTTTACATTTTCGAGTTGCGCCTTCGACGCTTTGCCCTGAACCTGCCGTTCCGCGATGGAAATCGCCTGCGCCAAGCCAACTTTAGCGTGTGCCAAGGCCGTTTTTTCACTGTTTATATTATCGTTCATGGCTACTACAGTGCTGTCGTTTGAATAAAGTACTCCGGCCAACGCTATGGCGCACAAAACCCCTATGATGAAAACCTCTTGTTTGTTCATGCTCATGATCTTTTCCTTGAAAAATAAATGCTCAAGCGATGTACAAGTCCGGCCTCTGATATCGTGCCTCTATGGATTTGACCACTGAGTAGGGGTTTTGTTATGCCCGAATAAATATACCCTTGGACATGGATAAGGGTGGATGGGGACATCTCCAGCCAGCAAACTGGCGTGAGATTGGGCGGAGATGGCATGTTTATCCCGGCCGGAGGCATGCAGGATAAAATTCGAAAAATCATCCCGCATTATTCAAGAAACCGAGGGATCGTGAATTTTTTGTAGGGCGGGTTTCACCCCGGCATCTCGGGCGAGGCTATACGTCCATCGCGGCACGCATTTGTGAAAGTATTAACACCACTTCCTGTTCAATTTTGTGCGGTTGTCCGGCAAATTCACCCAATTTGCGCACCAGGGCGCTGCCCACGACCACGGCATCGGCCACGGCGGCGACTTGTGCCGCGCTGGCGGCATCGCGGATGCCAAAACCTACGCCCACCGGCAGGTCGGTGAGGGCGCGAATCTGTTTCAGCTTGGTGGTAACAGCGGCGACATCAAGGCTGCCTGCGCCGGTGACACCTTTAAGAGACACATAATAAATGAAGCCACTGGCCAACGCGCAGATTTTGGCAATGCGTTCATCGGAACTGGTGGGCGCCAGCAAAAAAATCGGATCAAGTTGTGCGGCGCGAAAGATCGGCACTACCTCGTGCGCTTCTTCGGGCGGCATGTCCACAGTCAACACACCGTCTACGCCAGCGGCGTGGGCGGCGCGGGCAAATTCAGTGTAGCCCATCGCTTCGATGGGATTTAGATAACCCATCAACACCACCGGCGTATGGTCATCACGGCTGCGGAACTCACGCACCATCTCCAGGACATGGCGCAGACTGACATGATGCTTAAGCGCGCGTTCACAGGCCGCTTGTACTACCGGGCCATCGGCCATCGGGTCGGAAAACGGCACGCCCAGTTCGAGCATATTGGCACCCGCCTTCACCATCGCATGCATCAGTGGCACAGTAACAGAAGGATGGGGATCGCCCGCCGTGATGTACGGAATCAGTGCCTGGCGTTTCCTGGTACGCAGGCCATCAAAACAAGCTTTTATGCGGCTCATACGGTAATTCCTTCACGCGCCGCGACCGTGTGAATATCTTTGTCGCCGCGCCCGGAAAGATTCACGATAATGATTTTGTCTTTATCCAGGGTGGGCGCAAGTTTGGTGGCGTACGCCAGGGCGTGGCTAGATTCCAGCGCAGGAATAATACCTTCCGTGCGCGTCAACGCATGGAACGCATCCAGCGCTTCAGTATCGGTAATCGGCACATAGGTGGCGCGCTTCACGTCTTTGAGCCATGCATGCTCAGGACCCACGCCCGGGTAATCAAGCCCCGCTGAAATGGACTGGGTTTCGATAATCTGGCCATCGGCATCTTCGATTAAATACGTGCGATTACCATGCAGCACGCCGGGACGGCCTGCACATAAAGTGGCGGCATGACGGCCGGTTTCAATGCCATCACCAGCGGCTTCAACGCCGTACATCGCTACGCTGGCATCTTTAAGAAACGGATAAAACAAGCCAATGGCATTGGAGCCGCCGCCGACGCATGCAACCAGCGCGTCGGGCAAGCGCCCCGCCTGCTCGAGAATTTGCGCACGCGCTTCACGCCCGATAATCGCCTGGAAATCACGCACCATGGCAGGGTATGGATGTGACCCCGCGACGGTGCCAATAATATAAAAGGTACTGTCAACATGGGTCACCCAGTCACGCATCGCTTCGTTGAGCGCATCTTTAAGTGTTTTTGAGCCGGACTCCACGGGCACGACGGTAGCGCCCAGCAGTTTCATGCGGTATACATTTATCGCCTGGCGCTTGATGTCTTCCGCACCCATGTACACCACGCATTCCATACCCATGCGTGCGGCCACTGTGGCGGTGGCGACGCCGTGCTGACCTGCGCCAGTTTCGGCAATCACGCGCCGCTTGCCCATGTGCCGCGCCAGCAGGCCTTGCCCAATGGTGTTATTGATTTTATGTGCGCCAGTGTGATTGAGGTCTTCGCGCTTCAGGTAGATCTGCGCGCCGCCAAGTTTCTGGCTCCAGCGCTCCGCGTGATACAGGGGTGAGGGCCGCCCGACAAATTGCGCGAGGTCTTTATCAAACTCTGCCATAAACCCGGCGTCGTTACGAAAATGTTCATAAGCGAGGCGCAGCTCTTCCAGCGGCCCCATTAAAGTTTCCGCGACAAAACGGCCGCCATAAGGACCAAAATGGCCGTTGGCATCCGGCAAGTTTTCAGCCATAGATACTTTCATATCAACCGTCGTCCCTGTATTAATCATTTTTGGCATTGTTCACACCTTGCATAAATGCAGCCATTTTTGCTGCGTCCTTCATTCCTTTCATCGACTCGACCCCACCGCTCACATCCACCGCGTAGGGCCGCACTTGCCTGATCGCTTCAGCCACATTATCAGGGGTTAATCCCCCGGCCAGAATGATCGGTTTAGTGAGTCGCCTGGTTACAGACTGGGGCACCCGCGCCCAGTCAAACGCCACACCCGTGCCACCGGCCACACCGCGCTGGTAACTGTCCAGCAGCAAACCACTGGCACTGGCATACACTTTTTCAATTTCAAATAGGTCTATATCTTCACGCATACGCACCGCTTTGATATACGGTACGCCGTATCCCATACAATCTTGGGGTGTTTCATCGCCATGAAATTGCAATAAATCAATCCTCACTTTGCCCAGCACGGCACGTATTTCCGACTCGGTGGCGTTCACAAACAGCGCCACCACTGATACGCGCGAGGGCAAATCACGGATTACTTCCTGCGCTTGGGTAATGCCCACCGCCCGCGGACTGGCGGCATAAAATACCAGGCCCAGGGCATCCGCCCCCAAGCGCACCGCCGCCACGGCATCATCGCGCCGGGTAAGGCCGCATATTTTAACACGCGTGCGGTCTTTATCAGGGGGAATGTTGGCGCTGGGAAAAGTGTCGGAAAAAAGCATAGGCTCATCGGGGCAGATCGTCAAAGGACAAAGGCGGAAAATCAGCCATTCAACCTGAAAAGGGTATTTTAACAGATTTTTACTGGCCGTAAGTGCCGCGCCCTAAACACTATCCTTCAAAATTTAACATCAGCTTTTCTCAGCAAATCCACCGCAAAATTAATGGGGATTGCGTACGCGATACCGCTGGGTTTTTCCAGCACCGTCTCTTTGCTTTCCTTGACAAAAACCATGTTAAGGATAGCGACCACGGCCCCTGTATCAGGATGATACAAGGGGCTGCCGCTATTGCCCGGATACGCGGTGGCATCCAATTGAAACACATCGAACGGGGCGCGCAACCGCTTAATCAATTTAGAGTCGAGTTGCTGGTCTGCCTCCTGTGATTGCACAATGGGCGTCACTGCGGCGACCATGCCACGATGGGTGGCGGGATGAAACCCCAAGACCATGCCCATCGGAAACCCCGTAAACGCATAGACTTCACCTTCGCGCACGCGGTCGGAATCACCCAGTTTGAATGCGGGCAACGGCGCGCCGGAAATTTTCAGCAGGCTGAGGTCATGCGCGGGATCATCTGCCACCAAAGTGGCCGTGCGTGCCCCGGCGCCAGAAACTTCGCCCGCAAACACCACCTGCGTTTCTTTTTGTTCCCTGTCGAGATTTCTGGATATAACATGCGCATTCGTCAGCACATATGTGCCATCGCCCACCACAAATCCAGTACCGACGAACTGATGGGGCGGACGGCGGGTGGGCAAATAAGTGCCAATGGCGACAATGCTGGGTCTGATGCGCTCTACCGTCGTGGGAAGTTGCGTGTTTTCCAGGCCATGAGCCCAAACACCGGATGACAACACCCACAGCCCATAGCCCAGCAAAAGGGATAACCATCCCTTACCAAGATTGTTGTGGGTTACCTTTACTGCCATATAATCAGCCCCACGGGCGCGCGGGCCAAAACCCCCGCCCTAAAAAACGGTTAACAATCTTGATTAACGGAGACATCGCGTAATTCCGGCTATGGATTCAGCACCTTAGTCATTGTCTCTACCTGCGGTTTTTAGGGTAACAGGTTCCAATCGCCGTGTTTAGGATTATACTCAGGAAATTATACTTTTTCCGCTACCCAAAGTTTTATTATGGCCACATCACGCGCAGCCTCATCCCGATTATCCCGCAGAGCGGCTTCCCACCTGATGCCTTTCATAGCGCTAGTGATATACGTGCTGCTGATCATGTATGGCAGCCTTTATCCGCTGCGGGGCTGGCAGCCGCCTGAACAAAGCCTTTGGTCATTGCTAACTGGCCCCTGGCCCCGCTACATCTCCCGTTCGGACATACTGGTGAACGTGGTGGTTTACATCCCCGTGGGCGCGCTACTAACCTGGTTGCTACGCGACCGCCTGCCTTTATTGCTGGCCATTTTCTTGGCGGCACTGGGCAGTATTACGCTCAGCATCGGCATGGAATACTTGCAAACTTACCTTCCCAGCCGGGTTGCCTCAAAACTGGATGTCTGGGTCAATGGCGCCGGTGGCCTGCTAGGCGCCGTAACAGCCTGGTTAATCACCAAATTCACCCGCCCGGGCGGCAAGCTGTTTACACTGCGCCATAGCTGGTTTCTATCCGGGCGGTTAGTGGATGTGGGCTTGGCGGCATTGGCGCTCTGGGCCGCGTTTCAGGCAGGCGCGTTATTCCTGTCCATTGATTTTGGGAATATGCGCCATGCGCTGCCCCTGGTCTGGGAAAGTGTAAAACGTGCCAATGATTTCGATTTCATGAAGTCATTGGCTTATACGTTGGACATTACGGCTTTTGGGCTGCTGACTACGCTCATCGCCCGGCCCCACCCCGCCAGATGGATGGCGCCAGGCCTGATGGCGTTCGTGATTTTTGTAGTCCTTATTACACTGCTCAAAGTGTTGTTTATGGCGGCGCCGTTTGCCCTTGAAATATTAATCGGACCCGCCGCGGGAATCACTTTGCTATTACTGTTGCACAAGCGCAACCGAATTATGCTTGCGTATGCGGCCGCGGCTTCATTGCTCGTCAGTTTTTTCGGCCTGGAGCTGGCATCGGGCACCGGTATCGGCAATGACATGGAAAGGCCGCTTTATCCCATGAACTGGATACCCTTCCGGGGACAGATGAATTCATTCACAGGAATACTTGATATCCTGGCGGGCATCAAACCATTTTTGGCGCTGGGATGCATCGCCAGTGTTGTGACGCGATCTTATTTTCGCACCCAGATGATGTTGTTCGGCAGCCTGTTCATCTTTGCCCTGGCCTTTGCGCTGGAATGGTCACAACAAGGCATTCCGGGCCGGCACGCCGACATTACCGATGCGCTGCTGGCACTGGGAGGATGGCTGCTTCCTTGGTTTTGGCGCTTAGAAAACCAGGCAAATGCTGGCGTGTACACCACTGCCACGCCCTTATCATCCCACCCGGCACACCCGCCTCTCCGGCGTAAACAAGGCTTGTTTTCCGCCCTTACTGTATTATTCACTCTCACCCTTCTTGCTCTTGGCGCCGCTTGGTGGTGGCAGTCTTCCCCCTTTGCCGAAGAGCGCCTTAAAAAAAGTGAACGTCCGCGCTTGCCCCTTGCGGGGGAACTTTCCCCCGTTAACTTACCGCGTTTCCGCTATGCGCACCCCCGCTTGCCAGCGCCCAGCCCGGCTGATATTGATCAACTCATGCGGGAAAATCCGGAATTTTTACGTCAGCAAAGAACCCGCGCCAAAAACGGTAACGGGGATCTTGAGGCTGCCCTTATGATGGCGCGCATTGAACCTGGCAGCCAAGACCTCACCACGCTGCACCAACGGTTGATGGCGCTGAAATATACTTGGCGCGGCCATGAACAGGCTAAGCCCATCGCCCTCGGCTATGATTGGCTGTATGAGCACTGGACCGATACCCAACGCGCTGAACTGGGCGACAAGTTGGCGGAAGGTTGCGAATACCTTATCAAGCTTATCCGTGAAGATCGCCTGTCGCCTTATAACGTCTATCTCTACAACAGCCCTTTTCAAGCGCTCATCGCGGCGACGTTGGCGCTGTATGGCGATAATCCGCGCGGTGATATGGCCATGCGTTTCACTCATGATTTATGGAAAAATCGCGTATTGCCGGTATGGCGCCAGGTCATGGGCAAAAATGGCGGCTGGCATGAAGGCGGCGAATATGTCGGCATCGGCATCGGCCAGGCGATTTACCAAGTGCCTGCCATGTGGCGCAAAGCCACCGGCGAAGATCTGTTTGCGTCCGAACCGGGCATACGCGGGTTTTTAGATTTTGCGGTGTACCGCACCCGCCCCGACGGCACGCACTTCCGCTGGGGTGATGCCGGATTCTTCGATAAACAAATCCCCGATTTACGGGCGCTAGCGATGGAATATCAGCACGCTGCCGCCTATAGCTTGCGGCGCCCTCCGGATTTGCCTCAGCCTACTTCCTGGCCGTGGGGTCCTCTTTCCACCACCACACTTTACGACCCCTCTGCCGTGGCACGTTTACCGCCCAACCATTTTTTTGACGGCATTGGTCAAGCGGTATTACGTAGCGACTGGAGCCCCACCGCCACTTACATTACCTTCAAGGCGGGTGACAATTTCTGGTCGCACACCCATCTTGACCAAGGCGCTTTCACCCTTTACAAGGGCGGTGAACTGGCGATTGATAGCGGACTCTACGGCCCCGCCTACGGCTCCGACCACCACATGAATTACACTTACCAAACCATCGCCCACAACACCATCACCGTCACTGATCCTGACGACACAGTATCCGCCCCCGGCAAAAAAGAAGACCGCCCCATCGCCAATGATGGCGGACAACGCCGCATCGGATCCGGCTGGGGAGTGGAAGCTGCGCCCCTCGACCTTAAGGAATGGCAAGCCAAGCACGACATTTACCACACCGGACGCATAGAAAAAATCTTTGAACAAGACGGCATCACCGTCATCATCGCCGATGTCACCCCCGCCTACACCAATAAAGCTTCCGGCAAAAGCACCTTCTCCCACCGTACCCGCCGCGTAGAGAAATTCTGGCGCATCTTTGCCTATGACCGCATTGATGACGTCGTGATCGTTTTCGATCAAGTGCGCTCCACCCAAGCCAACTTCCGCAAACGCTGGCTGTTGCACACCATCGAACAGCCGCGCGCAATAGAAAATGGTTTTGTCGCTACAATTAGGCCGAATCAACCTCTGGACAATCAACTGGCACAGGGTGGCGGAAAACTTACGGCCCATGTTTTATTGCCTAAAGATCCCATCATCCAGATCATCGGCGGAAAAGGTTTTGAGTTCTTTGTGGATGACAAAAATTACGATGAAAAAGGGCAGGTCGCGGCCGTCGTGCGCACTGCCAAGAAAAATGCGGAACCCGGCGCCTGGCGCGTTGAAGTCATGCCTTCGGTGGAGGCTAAAGAAGACCTGTTCCTGAACGTGCTGTTGCCCAGCAGCGGCCAACAGCAACCTGCACATAAAGTTAAATTAGTGGAGTCAGGCGACCACCCCACCTGTGAAGTGCAAGGCCCTGCGCGCACTACACTATGGCGCTTTAACCGTGGCGGCAACGATGTGGAAATAAAAATCCAAGCCGACGGCGCCAGCCGCACCTACCATGTTTTTGCAGAGCGCTGAGCCACATAGCATTATCCTATAAAAAGCTATTGAACCACAGAGAACACGGAGAAATCCAAATGATTGCGCATGTAGGGTGCCAATAAGCGAAGCGCATTGCACCCGATGTGCTGACGCTCGTTTTACCTCCGTGTTCTCTGCGGTGAAACAACCGCTGTTTTTAGAATTATCCTGAAAGTTTATGACATCATCAAAGTCCATATTAATCACCGGCTGCTCCAGCGGCATCGGCCGCTGTGTCGCGCAAGGTTTACATGCGCGCGGCTACCGCGTCTTCGCCACCGCACGCAAAGCCGCAGACGTGGCGGATTTACAATCCCAAGGGTTGGAAAGCCTGTTGCTGGACCTGGATGATCCCGCATCCATCCACACCGCTGTAGATGAAATATTAACGCGCACGGGCGGCACGCTCGATGCCCTGTTCAACAACGCCGGTTACGGCCAGCCGGGCGCCGTCGAAGACTTACGCCGCGATGTAATCCGCGCCCAGTTTGAAACCAACCTGTTTGGCACGTTGGAACTCACTAACCGCATCATCCCCATCATGCGCGCCCAAGGCCAAGGCCGCATTATTCAAAACAGTTCGCTGCTGGGCCTGGTGGCGCTGCCGTATCGCGGCGCGTATAACGCCAGCAAATTTGCCCTGGAAGGGTTAACCGACACGCTGCGCCTGGAATTGGCAGGCAGCGGCATCCATGTGTCGCTCATCGAACCCGGCCCCATCAAGAGCCGCTTCCGCGCCAACGCCCATGCCGCCTACCGCCATAACATCCATCCTGAACCTAGCGCCCACCGCATCCGTTACCAGGGCCTGGAAAAACGCCTGGTCAAAATCGGTCCCGCCGCACCGTTTACCCTGCCCCCTGAAGCCGTATTAAAAAAGGTGATACACGCACTGGAAAGTCCACGGCCAAAAATGCGCTACTACGTCACCCTGCCCAGTTATTTTTTTGCGTTAATCCGGCGTTTATTGCCGGGTCGGGCGTTGGACTGGGTGCTACAGCAGATAAGTAGAGGGGAAAACCGGTGATGCGGGGACGATAGCTGCAGCCCACCCGGGCGGCAACAGGCTGTTGAAAAACAACCTGCATGCGGAAAGGCTATGGATGGCCTTTCCGCATGCTATTCACAGAAAAAGGCAATCTTATGCCCGACGGGTTGTTAGGCGTTGCCGCACCGCCTCAAACAGGCAAATGCCCGTGGCGACAGACACATTCAAGCTTTCCACGGTGCCTTGCATGGGGATACGCACCAGCAGATCGCAATGCTCCCTGGTAAGACGACGCATGCCCTGCCCTTCCGCCCCCATCACCAATACCGTTGGGCCACGCAAATCGGCGCTGAATACATCGCCATCACCTTCGGCATCCGCACCCACTGTCCACAGTCCTTTATCTTTGAGCATGCGCAGCGTGCGCGCAAGATTAGTCACCTGGATAAACGGCACTGTTTCGGCGGCACCACTGGCAACTTTGCGTACTACCGGAGTAAGACCCACAGCACGGTCACGCGGCGCTATCACGGCGTGTACGCCTGCCGCGTCGGCACTGCGCAGACAGGCGCCAAGATTATGCGGATCTTGCACGCCGTCCAGCACCAGCAACAAAGGCGGCACCGACAGGCCGTCCAGCAACGGGTCGAGATCATCTTCCTGCCACACGGTAACGGCACGGCAACGCGCCACTACACCCTGGTGACGCGCATCCGGCACCAGCGCATCCAGCTCTTTGCCCGTGACGCGCCGCACTTCAGTATGTTGCGCTGCGACCTTATCCAACAGCACCTGAACACGCGCGTCTTTGCGGCCCGACTCAATCATCACCTCAATGATATTCGACGCATCACGCTGTAACGCGGCTTGCACAGCATGTATGCCGTATATGACGTGATGCGCTATTTTCATTGGCGTGCCGCTTTCTTTTTGGTAGTTTTTTTGGCGCTGGATCTTCTTTTGGGTTTAGCTTTTCCCTTAGGCACCGCAGATATATCTTCCTCGGCACCACGTGCAGGCACTGCATGAGTGGGTTTTTCTTCCCCGGCCAATCCGCCCTTCAATTCCACGTCGGCCAGTTCAAAATCTATTTTCTTGCTGTCAAGATCAACACGCATCACCTTGATACGCACCGGATCAGCGAGGCGATAGTTTTTTCCAGTACGTTCACCCTGCAAGCGGTGGCGCGCGCTGTCAAAATGATAATAATCATTTTTCAGCGCTGTTACATGCACCAGACCTTCCACAAAGATCTCACGCAGTTCGACAAAGATACCGAAGGTTGTCACGCCAGTAATAATACCGTCAAACTCTTCGCCCACTTTATTCATCATGAACTCACATTTCAGCCAGTCCACCGCATCACGCGTCGCTTCATCAGCGCGCCGCTCGGTGGCCGAGCAATGCAAGCCCATACTTTCCATCGCCGCCACATCATATGCAAAATTCTTGGCAGTGCCCTCACTAAGGGCATGACGGATCGCGCGATGCACCAACAGATCAGGGTAGCGGCGGATTGGTGAGGTAAAGTGTGTATAAGCCTCATGCGCCAAGCCGAAGTGGCCGACATTCACCGGGGTATAAGTCGCCTGACTCAAGGAACGTAACATCACCGTTTGTATCAGACCAAAATCGGGACGCAGCCGGATTTTATTTAATAACTCCGCATAATCCCGGGCTTGGGGTTTATCCCCCCCGCGTAGATTCAAGCCTAATTCACGTAGGAATTCACGCAAATCGTTCAGCTTTGTTTCATTGGGGCCTTCATGCACACGGTATACCACCGGTATTTTTCGGCTGCTCAAAAACCATGCCGCCGCGACATTCGCAGCGATCATGCATTCTTCGATAATACGATGCGCATCATTGCGTACAACTGGAACAATACGCTCTATTTTACGATCTTCGCCAAACACAATACGCGTTTCAGTCGTTTCAAAATCAATTGCACCCCGCCGTTGACGTGCGCCAATCATGGTGTGGTATAGCGCGTGCAGCTCTTCAAGGTGCGGCAATAATGGCTGGTATTTGCTGCGCACCTGCGGATCTTTATCGACTACCATGGCGGCCATTTCATCGTACGTCAGGCGTGCTGCCGAACGCATTACCGCATCGTAAAAACGATAATGGGTAATGTCGCCTTCTGCATTAATAGTCATGTCGCACACCATGCACAACCGATCAACATGCGGATTCAGCGAACACAAGCCGTTTGATAAAATTTCCGGCAGCATGGGAATCACGCGTTGCGGAAAATACACGGAATTGCCGCGTGAACGTGCCTCAACATCCAACGCTGTGTTGGATTTAACGTAACTTGACACATCCGCGATCGCCACCAGCAAACGCCATCCGCCGCGCTTCTGGCGCTCACAATATACGGCATCGTCAAAATCACGCGCATCCACACCATCAATCGTCACCAGCGGCAAGCCGCGCACATCTTCGCGGCCCTGTTTGGCGGCTTCGGGCACTTCATGTGACAACGTAGCGATTTCCTGCTGAACTTGTTCCGGCCACGCCAACGGAATTTCGTGGGCGCGGATCGCCACTTCAATTTCCAGACCCGGTGCCATGTGATCACCGAGAATTTCAACAATACGCCCCAGCGGTTTAGCGTACTTACTGGGTTGCTCAATCAGCTCTGCCACTACAATCTGGTTGTGCGTTGCACCGGCCTGATAATTGGCGGGAATCATGATGTCGTGGGTAATACGCTTATTGTCCGGGGTCACAAACCCAATATTGCCTTCCTGCGTGCGGAAACGCCCCACCACCTGGGTCGTATTCCGCTCCAGAACTTCTACCACCACACCTTCGCGGCGGCCGCGGCGATCCACGCCGGACACCCGTGCCACCGCACGATCGCCGTGCATGCAAAACGTCATTTGGCGCGGCGACAGGAAGAGATCTTCGCCCCCTTCATCCGGCACCAGGAAGCCAAAACCGTCCGGGTGGCCAATGACCTTGCCCGGCACCAGATCCATCTTGTCCACCAAGCCATAGCCATTGCGGCGATTACGCATCACCTGACCATCGCGCTCCATGGCGTTTAAGCGGCGGCGCAGTGCCTCGAGATCTTCTTCGCTGTGCAATCCCAATGAAGTAACCAGCTCTTCATAGGTAAGTAGTTCGCCACGCTCTTGGAGATATTCCAGAATAAATTCACGGCTCGGAATCGGGTTCTCATATTTCTGCGCCTCACGATCAGCGTGTGGGTCCGTGTTACGATGCTTTGCCATCAGTGTTTACTTCCCTGTAGGGGGTAGGAAGGCGCAGAGATATTCCTGCGCTGTATAATAAGCCGCTGTTGCAACTGGCCAAAAGAAAAATTATCCAACTATATAATCCTTAGAGTAATCGTAAAATATTGACAATAAAACACGCCCCGGTTAAAGTGCGCACCTTCTGTGTTTATGTATAACAAGCCCGCCGACCCAGAATCTCTCGGCGTTTGGGTGAAAATATTGGGGGCACCACCACCACGCCCAAAAATATAGAGAATTATCTATCCCCAATTTCATGTTATAATATTTTCATTACTGCTTAACTCGACCCCGGCTCAACCGTATCGAACCGGAAAACACCTTGCCGAGGTGGCGAAATTGGTAGACGCACTAGCTTCAGGTGCTAGCGGGGGAAACCCCGTGGAGGTTCAAGTCCTCTCCTCGGCACCATTTTAAGAACCTATCCCAGACCAGCAAAGACCGTATTATACATTGATTCTCAATGAAATTTGCGGACTTTTTGAGTTTTATTGATTGTCTCTAAATGATCTGTTGTGGTCGAATCCGTGGAACGTTGATCTTCTCCCGATTTTACGGACACATTGTTAAACGACCATTGTAAACTGGTATGTGGATGTCTATGGCGCACTATAAACCTCAATAACCTGCTTGACTTCAACTTGTGCTGACACTTCACTGTAAATGTTCACATCCACACCAGGAACTGCTATCGAAACAACCAAGGCATACCTCGCCTCTTTGTCGTACCGTTCCAGCGCCATTCTTGTCCGCCACCATCCCATAGCAGGATAAACAGCGATCTGGCCGCGCTCGGCGAGTTCAGCCGCTTTCCCGCGCCAGACGTCCTTGTGGATAGAGCCTTTGTGTCTGAACTGCGCACCAAGTAGCCAGTCCGAATCTGCCGGAGCCTTCGTCGTACCCTCCTCCTCATCCCGTGCCTGCCTATTGATACGTTTTCTAAATTCCTCTGACGATTCGAGCTGGCGTTTCACATCAAACCGCAATCCGTGACTCTGATAGCTGTACTTGCCACTAACGACACGACTGGAGGGGTTAGGCTCAACGAAGTAGGAGAGCGTTACAGTCATCTCGACATCAATCTCCCCCAACTCCAATAACGATTCCTTCGGCCAGGGCAGATCGTGCAAGTGCATATCCCGTGTGGTCATCTTGCCATCCCGTTTCTCGAACGGCTGCAATTTGTCTTCGACGATCAAGGCAAGTGAATTATTGGCACTCCAAAGGGCGCGATCCAGGCTGGGAACACCAAAGCCCACGCACCGAACGCGGTGCTGCGCACGCTTCCTCTCGGTTGCCCCGTATGCAAACTGCTCGATCATTGCATCCGTCCACTCGGCGGAATGAACAATCAACGCCCGCACCGTCTCCGGCCAGAGTTTGGGATACTGCACATAAATTTTCGCCGCGAAGCGGCCAGCCAATGCCGTTGCGGCACTGGTGGCATGAAAGGTCGAAAGCAGGCGTTCCACCGGCTGGTGATGCGTGGTCAACAGGCAAAGGCTCGGAATAGAAACACAACCGAAGTCATCGTTGCCAACATTGCCCCCTTCAAACACCACCTCAGGCTTGATCGGCGCTGAATTCGTCCAGGTGACAGAGGTCGTGCTGTAGGGAGACAACCCGCCTGCGGGTGCAAGCGGTGTATAAGAGGCACAATCTTTCTCGGTGATATTGGCTTTGTCTGTATAGGCGCCCACTGTCAGGGCATTCCACGCCTGCCCTGGATCGTGAACATCCTGTAGCAAGTTGCAATTCGGGTACTCTGCCATGTCGGTGAGACTATCACCGGAATTCCCAGCGGATAACGTGAATAATCGGGGTGTCTGATTCTCTCCCAGATAATCCATTGCCAAACTGTCCACCGCCGACGACCAAGCCGACGGTCTTCCCCGATCTCGGGTGTCGGTTGCCGAAAGCGCCATTGAGAACACACGAGTGCGCTGTGGGTTCTGAATCTCCGGCATCGAAACGCCATCCGCCGTTACGATCCCCAAGCGCTTGCCCTCGTTGTCATGGGAATAACGCAGCACCTTCACCGATTCAAGCCGATGACTGACCTCCACAGTAGTCGTCTTTTCCAAAGGATGTGTCAGGTCACCCCACGCCGCCAGCCCCGCCATGCCGGTTCCGTGGCCATGATCATCAGCACCTGTCCAGTCGTCATCAAGCGTGAATTGGTCGGTCGGGTTAATGAACGGGGCAAGCAACGGGTGTCCGATATTTACGCCGGTATCCAGAATGCAAACATAAGGAACCAGACTCTGATCTTGCGGCTGAATCAACCGAACCTTCAACTCATATGCCCATTCCTGCTGCTCCTCAGGCGTCAGCTCATCGAAAAAGGCGGCGGTCTCTTTGGCCTTGCGTAATTCGGACACGTTGTTGAGCAACAAATCACTGCGCGCGAATTGCCGTTTGTTGCCTTTCGCAAGCAAAACGGAGCGCTCAGAAAATTCCAGAACCTGCTCGGATACCGCAATTCCCGCAGCCTTGGCAAGCTGCTTGAAATCGTGAAGAACTACCTGCCGGTCACGACGCACCGGCAACCATACCTCCCACCAGAACGTCTCTTCTGGATCCTCGGGCAATTGATCCCGGTCATCGGTCCAGAGTGCTTCCAGCGCCGCCGTGCGGAATGATTGTATCGCATCGATCAACGTGAGGTTATCGCGTGGCTTGCCATTCTTGTCTTTTTTTTCCTCCAGATAAGCCTGAAGTTTGGACTCTATGGCCGACAGCTTACCTTCCGGGACAAAAATGGTGGCAAAGGTTTTATTATCACGTTGGATGACATTGAGCAGTTCAATTTTCTGCCGCGCATCGGCGAAGCTTTCTACGGCAAGCTCGATTCCCGGGAAGCTCTCGAATTCAATCTGGATACCGATAGCCGATTCCAGCCCGTATGCCTCAGCCTCTTGGCGCAGCATTACCTGACGCTCACCGATTTCGTGTAACTGGCCGATGAGCGCGTTGCCATGTTGCTGACGATTTCGCGCTGGGACATCGGGCTTGGTGCCCCGTCCCGGAGGGGACGTGAAGGGTTCTGCTTTGCCGGTCGGGCCGAGATAGAGGTGGGGCTTTACATGCCTGTTATCGGCCACTGCTTTTCCTTATCGGTGCATCTCGTGGCTCATACCGCGCCGGTCTTCGATAGCGGACTCGACCATCGCCACGGTAATCGCTTCATGTTCATGGATGAGTAGTTCCTTAATGGCGTCCAGTGCCGCAAGCGTGACCTCGGCACTGCTCAAACCCCCGGCTTTCTTTGCCAATTCAAGCCAAGGGAAATCCTTATCAACATAGGGTTTGAGCCGGCTCCTGAACAAGTTGACGATTTCTTCGTTACTGGGCAACCGGTATTGAATCACATCGTCAAAACGGCGGAACAGGGCGTAGTCGAGCATTTGGGCGTGGTTGGTGGCGCAAACAATGACACTGTTGGAATCGTCCTGCTCGATCATCTGCAAGAAGCTATTCAGGATGCGTCGCGCCTCGCCCACATCGTTAGGCATCGCCCGCTGCGAGCCTAGCGCGTCGAACTCATCAAAGAAATAGACGCCCCGCACCTCACGAATCGCATCGAACACCTGCCGCAATTTGGCGGATGATTCACCCATGAACTTGGTGATGACTGCATCCAGCCGGACTTGGAACAATGGATAGCCCAACTCACCAGCCAGCACGGAGGCGGTGAAGGTCTTACCCGTACCGGGCGGTCCGACCAGCAGCAGTCTCCGCCGTGGCGCAAGCCCATGACCCTTAAGCATGCCGAGATGGCGCTGTTCCCGGATAACGCGGGCCAGTTTATCCTTGACCTCATCAGTTGTAACAAGATCACTGAGCCGCACGCGGGGCGTGGTGACATATAACAACCCCGAAGCGTCTTTGAGCCCCTTGGCAATAGAAATGGGAACGGCGGACTTGGCCTGCTTCTTCGCTTTTTCGACAATATCACGCAGTTCCACAGCCAGCTTTCCATGGCCGATGCGCGCCTCATGAGCCGCCACTTGCAGGGCAATGGACAAAAAGCGCTCATCATCCCCCGCGAGGTGGGATAACAGCAAGGCTTTTAGTTGTTCAGAGCTAGCCATTTACACCATGAAACCAATTTGTTATAAAACATCGCTGCGTTTCCATATTAACCTGGTTCTACGATATTTTATTCAATCATTTCACACGCATTTCGAAGCATGCCGATCCGTCCTTAGACGAGCCGCAATTGTCTTTCTCCCATTGCCTAGCCGACACGGCAGAAACACTGGCACCAGCTCCTGTTCACCTGTCCCGTTTCAGGTTTAATCCGCAGGATTTCTCAATATAATCGTATCCGCACGGTCCGCGCCAGTGGAAATAATATCAATCGTTGTTTCAACGATGGCTTCGATGCGCGCCAGATAAGCGCGGGCGTTGATGGGCAACTCATCGTAATACCGAACGCCAACGGTAGATTCCGTCCATCCCGGCATATCCAGGTAAACGGGTTCACAATTGGCAAACGCTTCCGCACCCACGGGCGGCGTGATTCTTTCTTCGCCGTTATAACGATAGCCGACACACAGACGAATCGTATCCAGGCCATCCAGCACATCCAGCTTGGTGATGCACAGCCCGGAAACGCTGTTGATCTGGATTGCGCGGCGCAATGCGACCGCATCAAACCAGCCACAACGACGCCGACGGCCCGTGGTGGAACCAAACTCCCGGCCGCGCGCCGACAAATGCTCGCCCATTTCGTCAAACAACTCAGTCGGAAACGGCCCCGAGCCAACACGCGTAGTGTAAGCCTTGGTGATGCCCAGGACGTAATCAAAGGCACATGGCCCCATACCACTGCCCGTGGCCGCGCCACCGGCGGTGGTGTTGGATGAGGTGACATACGGGTAGGTGCCATGGTCAACATCCAGCAAGGTGCCCTGCGCGCCTTCAAACAGCATGCCTTCGCCCTTCTGACGATATTGGTGCAGCAGCTCAGGCACATCAGCCACCAGAGGCTTGAGGTAAGATGCCATCGCCAATGACTCATCCAGCGTCCGCTGAAAATCAATCGGCTCAACCTTGTAATAGTGCTGTAATACAAAGTTGTGGTAATCCAGCACTTCGCCCAGTTTGGCGGCGAAGCGCTCGCGGTAAAACAAGTCACCCAACCGCAATGCACGGCGCGCCACTTTGTCTTCATAGGCCGGGCCAATGCCACGGCCCGTGGTGCCAATCGGCGCATCACCGCGCGCGGTTTCACGCGCACGGTCCAACGCCACGTGATAAGGCAGGATTAACGGGCAGGCTTCGCTGATACGCAAGCGCTCACGCGCCGGTACGCCATTGCTTTCCAGCATTTCAATTTCTTCACGCAGCGCATGCGGTGACAACACCACGCCGTTGCCAATCAGGCACAACACGTTGTCGCGCAGAATACCGGAAGGAATTAGGTGCAATACGGTCTTCTTGCCGTCAATCACCAGGGTATGGCCGGCATTATGCCCGCCCTGGAAACGCACCACCGCACTGACGCGATCCGTGAGCAGGTCAACGATCTTGCCCTTGCCTTCATCGCCCCACTGCGTGCCAATTACAACAACATTCTTGCCCATGCTTTTTTATCCCGCACCCATCAACTTAACCACCACCCACTGGCCATTACGGCGCTCCAGCACACGGTCACAACCCATCTCGGCCGCATCACCCCGCGCGCCGGGCAACGCGTAAACCACCCGCTCTCCGGCCGCGCGCAACTCACGTACCGCATTCAACAATTCAATATCATCATCTTCAGGGGACCGCTTCTGGCATGCTGCGCCATCCATGCACGGCGCTAAAATCGCCCGTACCTGGTACGACGACGCCTCCGCGGCACCCAAAGAAATCAAGGTGATCAAATCAGCGCTGAATCCGGTAGCGGGCCGCGCCCGTCCGAATACGCGGCCAATGTCATCATAACGTCCACCGCGTGCGATTTCCTGGCCATGGCCGGGCGCAAACGCTGCATATACGACACCGGTTTGATAGTGATAACCACGCAACTCGGCAAGGTCGAAGTGTAATGGCAGCGACGGCATGCGCCGCCGCGCCAACGCGGCAATCCGCTGCAAATTATCCAGCGCCGCCAACACGGGCGCACCCGCTTTTTTAAACAGGCCGCGTGCTTCCTCCAACACTTCTTCACCGCCATTCAAGTCGACCAAGCGGATTAGCCAGTGACGATGCCCGGCACTGATGTTAGCCTGCGCCAGCAAATCTTCGATCTCGGGACGGGCCTTGCGTTGCAGGGCGTTGAACAGCGTCATCTCTTGTTCAGCATCCAGGCCAGCGTTCTGCGCCAGGGCACGGAAAATGCCCACATGCCCCAGATCAATATGCACTTGCTTAATACCCGTCAGCGCCAGCGTTTCCACCAGCAGGTGCAACACTTCCACATCGCTTTCAATACCGGCATGGCCATACAATTCCGCACCAATCTGCATGGGACTGCGCGTGCGCGCAAAACCATCGGGATAAGTGCGCAACACCGTGCCCATATAACACAACCGTGTCGGCGCCTCACGCTTAAGGCGGTGCGCATCAATGCGCGCCACTTGCGGTGTCATGTCAGCCCGCACGCCCATCAAACGGCCCGTTAACTGATCGATTAATTTGAACGTCTGCACATCCAGGTCATCGCTGGTGCCAATCAATAACGATTCCAGGTATTCGATAATCGGCGTAATAACCAGCTCGTAACCCCAGGTATGGAACAGGTCAAGCAACTCACGGCGCAATCTTTCCAGATATTCCGCCTGTTGCGGCAAAACCTCCTGGATGCCTTCGGGCAGTAGCCAGCGGTCTTTACCGGAAAATGTGCGGTCAGTCATTGGGCAATAACATTAATTAAAAGGGTATGGGAATATTGAACGTGGCGCACGCAAGGGAGCAAAGCAGAACGTTCAGTACAAGGCATGTATATATCAAAATAATAGGTGGCTGGCGTAACAGCCCATAAGTATAGCAGAAATTCCTTTCACACACTAAAAGTCATGCCCTCTCGATGCCCTCTCATGTCTTTTGGTGCCTTCCTAATTCCCCTCAGCCATCATTATTTATTTATATATATCAATAGTTATACCCTAACATGGCGGGAATACAGCTATCATTCACTCGGTGGGCATGACGGATTTTAACCAGCCGGGAATTTCATTAGTTTTCGCTATCTTTGGTGGTCATGCAACCCCGCGCCAAAAGCTAATGGAATATAGGTTAAAATTTGCGCCTGACCGGTATAATATTTTTTAGGGCGGAAAAAGGATAGGGTGAAATGAGCAAGATTGGCCAATTACTTGAAATGATGGCGCGTGAGCGTAAGACGCCATCCAGTGCGGCGACCTTACCTCAGGCCAGCGGTGCGTCCATGCCTGGCCGTATACCCACCAGCCTGCTTGACGGGATCAGCCTGGCGCTGCCCGCCACGATCCGCGCCATTCAGATGCAGACCCTCGCCGCGCAGGCCGGATTTGACTGGCCGCACATCAACCAAGTCATGGACAAGCTCGCCGAAGAGATGCAGGAGATCCAGGCCGAGATTAACCAGGGCGCGCAGCACGGGCGGATGGAAGATGAAATAGGAGACTTATTATTTGTGTGCGTCAACTTGGCGCGTCACGCCAGAGTCGACCCTGAAGCCGCATTACGCAGCGCCAATGCCAAGTTTGAACGCCGCTTTCGGCGCATTGAGGCCTTGCTCACGGCACAAGGCCGCACGCCCCATGATTCAACCCTGGATGAAATGGACGCTTTGTGGGATCAGGCCAAGAAAGAAGAAAAAAGCGGTGCGCTGCGATGAAAACAACACTGCTGTGCTGGAAATGCGGGAAGTCACTGGATGCCCTGCCGTACCCCTTAAGCCGGCTTGCTGAATGCCCCGCCTGCCGCGCTGAATTACATATTTGCCAGATGTGTGAATTTTACGATCCGCGCGTCAACAGAAGCTGCCGTGAACCTATCGCTGACGAAGTCAAAGACAAGCAACGCGTAAACTTTTGCGGTTATTTCCGTATCCGGCCGAATGCGTATCAAGCACGCGACCCCACCCTCCAACATACAGTTTATGCGCAGCTTGAAGCTTTATTTGGGGAACCGCTCCCCACACAGAAAACCCCTCACGGAGCCGAAAACAGCCAGGAGCAATTAGAGAAATTATTTAGCGGGGGAGATAACCCTAAAAAATGAAATTCATACCCAATGAAAGGGTGGCGGATTCAATAACCAACCGCAACAGTTAATGTTTAATAGCGATTTTAGCGAGTTCCATATTGTGCAGGATCTCGCTATAAACCTCTATCGGTGATTGAAATCCAAGCGTTTTCCTTGGGCGCGTATTCATACTCCACGCAATAGCATCCAGATGTTCTTGCGTGTAAGCTGACAGGTCTGCCCCTTTAGGCAAATACTGGCGCAGCAGTCCGTTGGTGTTCTCGTTCAATCCGCGTTGCCACGGACTGTGTGGGTCGCAGAAATACACCGCCACGCCCGTTTGCTCAGTCAGTTGCGCGTGTTTGCTCATCTCCCGCCCTTGGTCATAGGTAAAGGTTTTCCGCAACGCCGGGGGGATGGCGCTGAGCGCCCGACTGAAACCGTCCAGCGCCGATTGCGCCGTGCCATCGGGCATCTTGGCTAACACCACCCGTCGTGTGGTGCGTTCAACCAGCGTGCCGACGGAAGAACGGTTCATCGCGCCTTTGATAAAATCCGCTTCCCAGTGCCCAGGTATCAAGCGATCCGCCACGTCCGGTGGACGCAGGTGGATGCTCTGCATTTCCGCTATGTGCCCCCGGCCATCCGGGGCGCGGGTCTTGGAACGACGTTTGTCCCGGCTCCAACGCAAGCAGGCGATCAACTCACGGCGCAATTCGCCACGCGGCATGGCGTACAGCGTATGGTAAATCGTTTCATGGCTAACGCGTTGTTCCGGCGTGTCTGGGTGCATGCGCTTGAGGTTGCCTGCGATTTGTTCGGGCGACCACAATTCTTGAGGTATGTCTTTACAATCTCAAGCAGCGGGGCGCCTAACGCGAGCTTCAGCGCCTTACGGGGCTTGATTCTCAGACGTTGTGCCTGTTCGCCAGCCAATGATGCAACGTAACCTGATTCATGCCCCAAGTCACGATTAATTTCTCGTGAAATGGTACTGGGAGAACGGTTCAAAAATCGCCCGATTTCCCGCAGCCCTTTGCTTGCCTGTTGCATCAGCATAATCGTCGCTCGTTCTTCGGCGCCCAACTGCTTGTACTGCGTTTCTGTTTTTTCCATCCCAACACCTTAACCTCTCCAAGGTGTTGCAGTTGGGTTTTGAGCGCGCCGGTTATAACAGGCCCGTTCAATACCTCCGCCCGAAAACGCCATTAATTTTATATTTCTTCGTGCGTTCCCGCACAGATTAACCCGGCAATTATTACTAATACCGCATAATATTAGTAGACATTTCATGCGGCGTATTTTGTTTCTTTAGCATTGAAGTACGCCCTGACCTTGGCGGGCGACTTCTGGATGT
>JAGVME010000114.1 GCA_020053945.1 Gammaproteobacteria bacterium | reverse complement strand
GGTGCCCTGCGTGCCAAAGTTGAGGCCGTTGGGTGTGGCGACGAGCCTGGCCGACGCTGGCGCGGGTGTGGTCTGCGCGGCCACCACGGCGGCACGCGCATCCACCAGGCCATAACCAAACTGATCGTCACGACCGGCCGTACCGAGATCCTGCGTCAATTGGCCGCTCGCCAGAAAGCTGTCGAACTGCGTTGGAGTAAGCGCGGGATTGACCGCCTTCATGAGCGCCGCCACACCCGCCACATGCGGTGCGGCCATTGAAGTGCCCTGATAGAATTTGTAGACAAAACCCAGCGTACCGCTACTGTCGTCACCCGCCGTACTCAGAACACCATCAGGATAACCATCGCCATTCAGGTCGCGGCTCATATCTCCCCCCGGCGCGGCAATATCCACGAAGGCATTGAAGCTGGAGTAAGGCGCGCGAGCCTTGTTCATGTCCACGGCACCCACCGACACCACCCCGTCGTAGGCAGCGGGGTAGCCGATGGGATTTCCCTGCAGGGCCTCATTTCCCGCTGCGGCGATGATGATGACGCCTTGGTTGCGCGCCTGGGTGATGACATCCTGTTGCGCCCGCGAGGAATTCGGCCCGCCCAGGCTCATATTGATGATGTCAGCGGGTTGCGCGGGCAGGGCGCCGGAAGCGTTGGACAAGCGCGCGGCGTAGAGGATGGCCTGATTGATGTCATCGTTAGTCCCACCATTCAATCCCAGGACGCGCAGCGGCATGATGCGCGCATTCCAGGCGACACCCGCCACGCCGGTGGCATTGTTGGTAGCGGCCGCGATGGTGCCTGCCACATGCGTGCCGTGAAAGCTGCTGCGTCCCGCCGGAGAATCACCCGGATCGTTGGGGTCCGCATCCCTGCCGTCGTTATCGCGAGCATTGGCGGGATCGCTGATGAAGTCATAGCCGCTGACGAGTTGGCCCTGCAGGTCGGGATGGGCGAGCAGCACACCGGTATCGATCACCGCGACGATCACGGCGCTGCTGCCGGTGGTGATGTCCCACGCCTGCGGTAGATTGATGAGCGGGTAGTGCCACTGCTGCCGATAAGTGTTGTCATTCGGCGCAGCGGAGGGTTTGAGAATGTAATTTGGCTCCGCGTAGCGCACCCCCGGCTGTTTGCCGAGCTGCTTGATGGCGCGCAGCGTGCGCCACTTGCGCTCCAGCGCCGTGTTGCCGGCAATGCCGAGCGGCAACACCTCTTTCGCGGGGGTGGCACCCGCCGCCGCAGACGTGGCGGAAAGGGTAGACTCATCGAGCTTGATCAGTACGGGCTGCTCAGCCACTGCTGCCGCGCTGGTCGTCAACGCCATACCCATGGCTTTGATGCGCGTCCCGAGCGCCTGCGCACCGCGCTTGGTGGCCGTGGTGGGTTCGAAGCGGGCGATCAGCTCGCCAGGCACGAATTCGGAGAGTACCGAAAGTGGTGGTGTGGATGCGGTGTTGATACTCTGACCAATGGTCAGAGTATAGTTGGAGGCGCCAAAGAAGGCGAAGACGTTAATGAGGTAACTCCCGGCGGTTGCCACGGTGATGGTCTCGGTGGTGCCCTCCCCTACCGAGCTGTCAACAATATTTATCCCCATTCCATCAAGCAGAAAGAGATCCACGTCGCTGGTACTGGTGTCGCCGATGGTCAGGGTGAGCACCTGACCCGCCGCAAGGGTAACCCGGAAGACGTCGTCCACATCACCCGCCGCCTGGGAGGGGCCCGGCTGGCCGGAACCAGGTTGATTGACATAGCCGCCCACCGTCGCGGGATTGCCGATGGGCTGCGGGGTGGCTAGACTGTCGTTGGCAACATAGGCAGCATTCGGGTCGTTCACATCGCTATCGGCGACACTGCCCGAGGCGACGGTGATGGTGCCGCTGACGGTGAAGGTCGAGACAACACAGGTCACCACGACGTTGGTGACGTTGGCGCCACCTACCGTGCCGCTGCCGTTACTGACCGTGCAGGTCTGGCCAGCGGGTTGGGTGAGGACCGTGACGTTGTAGGCCGCGCCCTGGTTCGTGGGTGTAGCGAAAGTAAAGCTGCCATTGGCGGAGAGGGTGAGGTTGTCGCCGCCATTGTTGCCGAGAACGAGTGTCTTACTGCTGCCCAGCCCTGAGAGAGAGATACCTAGGGTGTATGTGGGTGTGGGCGTGGGATTCCCACCACCCCCACCACTGCAGGCGGCGAGCATGATAATAACCGGGGCGACCCATAACCAACCGCCGCTTGTCCTCATTGTTATTTCCTCAAATATATACTAATTGTTTGAAGTTCATTTTAATCCACGAACACCCTTGGAAAGCTTGATTTAACTGGCTTCCAGCCTCAAGGTTATGACATCAAGTGGCAGGGTTTGCGCATGGTCTCCATGATTTGAGAGACACCTATCCCCAGGCAGCATTTTCAATTCGTCCAGCGCCCCCGCAATAACAGCCCGAAAGACCCGTCACAGACGCGTGGCATAATCGATTGACGTGGTGTTCGCCGTGAGCCGCTTGCGTAATCCGGGAGGCCGTTGGCTTCAGGCCAGGTTTATTTTTTGTATATCGAGTTTTTGATGACGAAGTGCCATCACATTTCTGTTCCAGAAACGAGTGTATCAGGCAAGAGAATGGCCCGCAAAAATTCTTTCAGGTTGGTTAGCCAAAGCAGGAATGTCTCCTTTTTGTTGTGGGGCGGCAGTGACGAAAGGAGAGCATTACAATGGGTCATTTGACGACGCCATCAACCTGCTGCATAAAGGCCGGGCGCTTACTTGCCAGCGCCTAAGCCCGAGTGAAAAGCCTTTGCCTGTGCATGCCCCAAAGCCAGTAGTGCGAGGTTAAATGCATTAATAATAGTGGGTGAATAAAATTAATTGCAAATGATAATCATTCTTATTATAGTATAGGGAATCGTGCAGTAAACCACCGGTGATTTACTGCGCTTGGCCTGGTAGGCATGCGGGAATTATCAAGGAGGAAGGTTGATGGCCTATATAATTGATGCTCGTCTGGAGCGTGGCGCGCCTTCATTGACATTAATTGATGCGGTGACGGGTGAGGAACATTTCCATTGGCGGCGTGACGGCATGTCCGGTGGGGAGCGGGCGTGGGAAGATTTGTTTAAGCGATTGGTGCTCCTTTCCTGTGCTGATCGTATGGGAATGGTTCCACGTGCGAAGTTGCCACTTTTTGGTAATGAATGTGTGGAGTGTACGGCTTGTGTTGATCGGGAAATATTTCCGGCTGCGTAACAAAGCGTCTGGATAGGTTATTATTTAGCCCTGGCTAACTTTGTTAAGAGACCCTTCCCGCATCACGCGGCGCGTGGATATTTCATCCCGAATGGGTGGGGAGTCTTAAGCAAGACCCTCCACCCTGTCCGGAATGACGTATACAGCGGTAAAAAAACCCAAAAAATTAATTCAATGCGCCCCCGCCATTCACCACAAAGTCTACTTTCGGTGTGTTGGAGATCACCTTGTAACCCATCAGTTTCAAATCTTTTTTGTTGAATTCACCGTTACCGTCCATATCAATTACGACATTCGGCGCGGTGCCTTCCACTACCGCGAGAAACAGGCGTGAAGGCGTCTGCTCACCCACCACTCCGAAGGCATTGGCGGCGCCGACGATCCAGGTAGACCAGATCTCCGTGCCTGAGGAATCCTGATTAGTGACGGTGTTAATGTTGAACAGGTTAGATAGGTTCTGCCCAGCGCCCGCGCCGATGCGCGTGGAACTCAGTAGCACGACCAGGCCAGGGAAGTGGTCAAGATTGGCGCCCAGGCCAAACGTGCCGGGGAAAGGGCCAACATTTTGCTGCGGACCGGGACCCGTCAGCTCAGGCGTGACGCCCGTGGAGGCGAGATTGCCGCTAAATTGGATGGAAAGGTCCACCAGAAAGGCGCGGCTGCCCAGGCCTGACACATAGCCATCTTCAGGGGCAAACACGGTGATATGCGCGGATTTGTCGTCATGATGGCGGGCGCCATCGGCCAAGACAGGGCTTAACAGGGAAGAGGCGGCCAACAATGCAAAAACATTCAAGGGTAGGGATTTTTTCATAATGATCTCCGTGTAATGGGTGGGTGATTCTGTGTAAACGGTTTGTTTCTGTCCGTAGCAGAGTATCCCCGCCGGTGTTCACAGGAGTATCACGAGGTAATCACATTTTTAGCTTGGATATTTTATGCCGCATGTTCGCGCGGTAAAGAAAATGTAAATACCGTGCCTTGCCCAAGCGCGCTGTCAACATGGATGTTTTCGTCATGCAGCTCGAGGATGCGTTTCACGATCGCCAGACCCAGCCCGCCGTGCTCTGAAGAGCGCTGTTGGCGGCTCCCCTGAAAGAAACGGTCAAAGATATGGGGAATATCTTCTTTCGCAATGCCGCAGCCGGTGTCTTTAACCTGTATTTTAACGCTATCATCCAAAGGTAGCACTTTCAGGTAAACATGGCCGCCTGCGGGTGTAAACCGCAATGCATTGCTGATTAAATTTTCCAGTGTCCGGGCGATCAGGCCAATGTCGGCAGAGACAAACGGCAGGTTTTTTTCAGCATCCAGGTGCAGATGCACATCCTGCTGATCCGCCTTGATCTGGAATTTTTGCAATATGTCCTGCGCCAGTTCCGCGGGATGGAATGCTTCGCGGGCCGGCGTGGTTTCCGGCGCTTCCAGTTTGGCCAGTTCAAATAACTCTGACACCAGATGGCTGAGCCGTTCGCTGTTGCGCAACGCGGCGGTGAGATAGCGGTCACGCTCATCATCGTTAAGCTCGTCGCGTTTCAGTTTCAGTGTTTCAAGGTAGCCATGCAATATCGCCATGGGTGTGCGCAAATCATGGGAGACATTGGCGACGAGTTCGCGGCGTGATATGTCAAGATTTTTCAAGGTTTCCAATTGTTCGGCCATACGCTGCGCCATTTGATTAAATGCCTGGCTGAGCCGGCCGATCTCGTCATGTTGACCTGCTTCAGGTGGCTGGGGTACCCGGTGAGTGAATCCGCTTTGGCGAAAATCGTCCATCACTTGGGCCAGGCGGTTCAGTCGGCGCGTCAACACGTGAAACAAAAGCAATCCCGCCAGCAACCCTATCAATAATGCGCTGCCCAGCGCCCAGCCGCTGAGGCGCCAGGCGTAGCTGTCTTTGATAAAAGATTCCACGGTATCGTAACGCTCACCGCGCAACACTACATACAAATAGCCTTGCGGGCTTTCCATCGAAGGTACTGGCGTGGCTGAAAATACTTTACGCCCGTCATGGCTGCGCGGATCATCGCCGAGTATCGGATAGGGCACCTTGCCATCCAGGAAAGCGCGGATCGGCCCAAGCGAGACGGTGTTACGTTTGACTTTGCCGGGTTCGGCGGAATAAGACAAAATGCCGCCCTGCAAATCGAGAAGATAAATCTCGATGCTGGGATTGATCACCATATAGTCCATGAAGGTTTTTTTCAGGGCGTTCTGGTTAATGCGCCCGGCTTCCACCAGTTTTTTATCAGCCACCAGGTTTTTCGCCAGGTCGCGCCCGAGATTCTGGTCAACCTCTTGCAGGTAATGACGCGCCGACGACAAACTCAGCAATACATATACCAGGCCCACGGCCACCAAGAGCAATATCAATACCAGTGACAGCTTGGCGTAAAGCGTGCGTACCATTACGTTTCGTGGCCGCTGAATTTATACCCCACGCCCCATACCGTGAGAATGTAATGTGGCGTTGCCGGGTCTTGTTCAATTTTGGCGCGCAGGCGATTGATGTGGGAATTGACGGTGTGCTCATAACCTTCATAACTGTGGCCCCACACTTGGTCCAGCAGCGCCATGCGGCTATAGACACGCCCCGGATGGCGTGTGAAGTGCGACAGCAAGTCGAATTCTTTTGCCGTTAATTCCACTTCAGCGCCATTGACGCAGACGCGGCGTTTATCGAATTCAATGACTAACCCATTCCCCGTGCCGCCAAATCGCAAGCGTTGCGGCAGCGGTTCCGTGGCGGGTTTGAGCATGGCTTCAATATGGCGGAATTGCGCTTTGACCCGCGCCATCAGTTCTGGGATGCTGAACGGTTTGATAATATAATCATCCGCGCCGATCTCCAGGCCCAGCACGCGATCCAATTCAGATGACTTGGATGTGAGCATGATGACCGGCACATAGCGCGCGCTGGCCCGCAATTGCCGGCATACTTCCAAGCCATCCATCACCGGCAACATCAGGTCAAGTATCACCAGGTCATATTGCCCCTGATTAAAGCGCCGTACTCCTTCGCCCCCATCCATGGCAATATCCGCCTCGCAATGGATGTCTTTGAGATGGAGCTGGATCAGCTTCGCTATGTCAGGGTTATCTTCAATGATCAGGATTTTATAGGGCATAAAGTGCTTTTCATGAACCTGGGTAGCCAGTTTACGCGAGTATACGCTATTGATATACATATCAAAATAATTCGTGTGTGCTGGAACGTCGTGGCTAATGAGCCAGCCACACTCCACAACGCTATTTAACACTAAAGAGTTCACAAAATCGTCACAATCTGGTCAAACAGGGCAGTGATAGTTTGATGCTCGTGATATTCGCGCAAACAGCTTATCGTGAGTTCGCGTGAATCCTTAGGCGGTGACGCAATTGCTTCATGAAACCTTCATCTTCTTGCCATATCTCCTTGTTAAGATTTTATAACCGAATTAGGGTTTGGATGCTTACAATTTTGGGGGTGGATATGATTGGCAAAAGAAATGGACGGTATTTGTTGATAATGGTGGCGATAGGGATTCCCGCGCCGGGTATGGCCGCAAATCAGCTAGAGGGCCGTGCGGTATTACCCGCAAGCACGTTTGCATCTGGTCCCACATCGGGACAATTTATTGGTGGCGGAGCCAATGGCATTAGCGCGCCTTTTGTCAACAAGCAGCCCGTGCAAGGGTTTTCTGCTGTCCATAATAACCAAGACGGTACCTTTCTGGTCATGTCAGACAATGGTTTCGGCAGCCTGGAAAATTCTGCCGATTATCATTTGCGTGTCTATCATATTCGCCCGCACTTCAAGACCAAACACGCTGATGCCAAGCCACGCGGTGATGCCAAGCAACGCGGTGATGCCAAGCAACGCGGTGATGCCAAGCAACGCGGTGATGCCAAGCAACGCGGTAATGGCAGCGTAGATGTATTGGGTTTTTTTGAGCTGCACGATCCCGACCACAAAATCCCCTTTGCGATTACCCATCATTTTTCCCGGAAACGGGTGCTGACGGGGGCGGATTTTGATATTGAATCCATGCAGAAGGCGGCGGATGGCACACTCTGGTTCGGCGAAGAATTTGGACCATTTCTGATTCATACGGATGCCAAGGGAAAAGTACTGGAAGCGCCCATTGCTCTACCCGATGCCGCAAATCCTGGTAAAGAATTACGTTCCCCACAAAATCCCTTCAGCGAAGAAAGCAGTGCAGTACGCGTTATGAATGCCGTGCGCGCGCACGCCAATGCGCACGGTGCAAACCACAAAGCAGTGTTTTCTCCCTGGCATGTGATGCTGGATGATAACAATGCCAATACCTTTGTGGAAAACCGCAAAACACCCCCGGCAGGATCGGGTCTTGCCGCGGCATCCAGCGAAATATTCAACATCAAATCCATTCAGAACGCGGGCTTTCCGGTGGTGACCTGGACGGTTAACGATAAGCCACGCATGCTGGAGCTGATGAAACTCGGTGTGAACGGCATCATTTCCGACCGCCCTGATGTGCTGTTGCAAGCCGTACGTGAATTTGATGCCAATGGCGATGGTATACCAGGCGACTTCCTAAGCGCCGATGGTTTGATAGATATCAACAAGCTGGATGCACAAGGCCATCGTGGTGCGCGCAATCTGCGGCCCGAGAATACCCTTCCGGCCATGGAAGCCGCGCTTGATTACCTGATGACTACTTTGGAGGCAGATAACGGTGTGAGCGCCGATGCCGTGCCCATGCTGGATCATGATCCGCATATCGAAGCGCAAAAATGCCGCCGCGCAGATGGCATGCCTTATACCGTGGCGGATCAAGTGCTGGTTAAAGATCTAGCCCAGGCACAGATACAAACACAATTTATTTGCGACAAGGTGTTTCGCGGACCAGCGCAAACCAACAACTTGGCGATGTCACCGGTAGCTGTGGCCTTTGCCGCGCATCATGGCTTGATGCATCCGTATGTCATGCCATCCACGCAACAGTTATTTGATTTCATCAATTTCTACATTACCTATTATAAAACGGGCTTTGGTAGTGGTCATGCCGATGCCAATGTACGTTGGAAAAATGCCGAAAAAGTACGTTATAACATCGAAACAAAAACTAATCCGCGTGGTGAATTTGCTGATCGCACGGTAGAACATGGCCCCTTCGCGGCGGCAGTGGCGGGTGTGATTGCCGCTAATGGCCTGGAAGCTCGTGCGGATGTACAGTCTTTTGATTTCCGCACCTTGCTGCATGTACACAAGCACTATCCGGCGATTCGCACCGTATTTCTTTTCGGTGACTTCCCGATTTACGCCGATACTTCCATCGCCGGTTCCGACGATGGCACCAATCTGCAAGATGAGCATGGCAGTAATACGCCATGGTTGGCCGGCCTGTCATGGCCTTATCGTGTAACCAAAGACGCCATGCCATTCCGCGTGGAACGTAGCGGTGGATTTGAGGGTATGGCGCTATCCAGCAATGGCAAGAAGCTTTATCCCCTGCTGGAACGTCCACTGGTGGGTGATGATGCCAAAACATTGCTGATCCATGAGTTCAATATTAAAGATCGGACCTACACCGGCAGGCAGTTCAAATACCGCCTGGATACACGCGGCACCAATATCGGTGATTTCATTCTTTTTAATGAAGAAGAGGGATTGGTGATTGAACGTGACGGTAGCCAAGGTGATTTGAATGGTTTCAAGAAAATTTTCAAGGTCGAAATGGATGATGCGGGCGTATATCTTGAAAAAGAAGAAGCCGTCGACTTGATGAATATCAAGGATCCACATCATCTGAGCTTTCCAGTACAGCCCGGCGATATTGGCACAGGATTTAACTTTTCCTTTCCTTTTGTCACTATTGAAGATGTAGTGGTACTGGATAAAAATACCATTGGCGTGATCAATGATAATAATTATCCATTCAGTGTGGGCCGCCACCTCAATCCAGCAAAGCCCGATGATAGTGAATTCATTAAAATCAAGCTGGATAAACCGCTTAAGCTAAAGCTGAAAGAAAAAAAACAGTAAACATAATGTTAACCCTGGAATTGCATTTACCTGCAATCTTGCTTCTTTCCTGATGCTTCCCCAGCATTGTTGCCGCCAGGGGTTTGTGATTGGCCCTGGCGGGGATGGTAGCCAAAATTTTGCCCACCGACATCCCCCGGCCGTGTGTTTTCGTAGTAAAATCATGCCCAATACAAACACGGCTATCGGGGACACTAAATTATGTTAATTGAAAAAAATAAAGTCGTGACGTTCCATTACCGCATGAACGAACCCGGCCATGACGTAATTGATGATTCACGCAAAGGCAACCCAGTGGTGTATCTGCACGGGTATCAAGGCATGTTGCAGGGGTTGGAAGACGCGATGGCGGGTAGGCAGGCGGGCGACCAGTTGACCGTTACACTGTCCCCCGAACAAGCCTATGGCTCGCGGCAAGAAGGTTCGCAGCGGCGCATTTCTATCAAGCATGTAATTAATGACAGCAAGAAAAAAGCCACCTACAAACCCGGCGATGTGGTGCAATTAAATACGGAACATGGCGCACGCCCGGCGATTGTGGTGAAGGTAGGGTTGAAAACATTGGATATTGACACCAATCACCCGCTGGCAGGTAAAACGCTGACGTTTGCGATAGAGATAGTTGATGTGCGTGCCGCCACGGCAGAAGAAATTGCCCATCGTCATGTGCATGGCGATGGCGGACATCATCACTAGCAGTCTGGAGAAACTCTGAATTAATGTGTCATTTCGAGCGTAGCGAGAAATCTTTCGCAACAAGAGAGACCCAGTGAATTCATTTTTTGCGGTAACTGCACCGGGGCTGGAAGCGCTTACCGCGCAAGAGCTGCAACGCCTCAATCTGCTGCCCACTGTAGAATCGGGTGGCGTGGCCTTTCAGGGTGATCTCGATGCGCTGTACCGTGCTAATCTGCACCTGCGCACCGCCAGCCGCGTGCTGGTGCGTATGGGCGATTTCAACGCTGCTGCGTTTTCCGAATTACGCAAAAAGGCCAGTCGCCTGGACTGGGCGCGTTATTTGGTGCCAGGTCAGCCAGTGGCGATTCGCGCCACCTCTAAAGCATCGAAGCTGTACCATGCCGACGCCGTAGCCGAGCGCATTGCTGGTGCGATTGCCGACAGCCTGGGTCAGCCTATCGTGCGTCAGAAGCTGGGGGATGAAGAGGCTGCTAATCCGCCGTGCATGGAAGGCGGTTCTTGCGCATCCCTGCGCTCACCGCACTTGGGCATCCTGCCCGGCGCACAAGTGTCGCCAGAGGTAGGAAGCCGGGAGCGACCGTCACAATTAGTGGTGGTGCAGTTGTCGCATAATCACTGTACTGTGAGCGTAGACTCGTCTGGCGAGCTGCTGCACCGCCGGGGTTATCGTCAGGCCGTCGCCAAGGCGCCGTTGCGTGAAACCCTCGCCGCTGCATTGCTGCTGGCCGCGCCGTGGGACACTGCAACGCCCTTGATCGACCCCTTTTGTGGTTCGGGTACCGTGCCCATAGAAGCCGCCCTGCTGGCGTTGGGGATCGCCCCAGGCCGTCAGCGGCGGTTTGCGTTTATGAGCTGGCCGGGTTTTGATGAAAAGCGCTGGATGACCCTGCTGGCGGAATCCCAAGCAGCGATGCGAATTGAGTTACCGCCGGGTTGCCAGATTATCGCCTCCGACCGCGACGCCGGTGCCGTGCGTATGGCGCAGGAAAACGCCGCGCGTGCCGGTGTGGCGCAACACATCCAATTCACCTGCCAGGCGGTCTCAGCGATTCGCCCGACAACCGCACCCGGCTGGATCATCACTAACCCTCCGTACGGTGTGCGCGTCAGCAGTAACAAAGATCTGCGTAATCTCTATGCGCAACTCGGTAACGTATTACGTACCCAATGCCGCAGTTGGCACGTGGCTATTCTATGCAACGACCAGGCATTGCTGGCGCAAACACGTCTCACGCTGGATACCTCATTTTCGCTGCTCAATGGCGGAATTAAAGTGCGACTGGCACGGGGTTTGATTTAGCACATTGGTGCAGACGCGGGATACGGGATAGAGGTCACACGCCCTGTATGTATCCGCTTCAGCACCAAAAAGGCACCTGGCCTGGGAGAAAGGGGACGCTACCCTTTAAAGTGTGTTAACCTACAGTTATGCCCAGATTACCAAGAACAGTATTTGCTAACCTTCCACATCACGTTACCCAGCGCGGTAATCGGCGTGAAGACATTTTTTTCACAGATGAGGACCGCGGAGCGTACCTGACGTGGCTCAAAGAGTACTGCGACAAACACCAGGTTGAAGTGCTCGCCTATTGCCTCATGACCAACCATGTTCACTTGGTAGTTGTTCCGGCTGCAGATGATGGATTGCACCTTGTACTGAAACCATTGCACATGCGCTACGCCCAGCGCATCAATCGGGCGCATGGCTGGAAAGGGCACCTTTGGCAAGGACGATTTTTCTCATCACCACTGGATGAAGCTTACCTATGGGCGGCGGTTCGGTATGTGGAACGTAATCCGGTTCGCGCAGGCATGGAACGACGAGCCGAGCATTATCGTTGGTCAAGCGCCGCCGCACACTGCGGAAAAAGAACAGACAGCCTGTTGAACCTTGAATCTGCTTGGTACAGGCAATTTGCTGCGATTGATGACTGGTCGGTCTGGTTGGCCGAAGGGGATGAAACTGAGGAGGTTCAGATACTGAGGCAACATGTGGAAAAAGGATTACCTTGCGGCGATGCGAATTTTGTTCAGCGTCTGGGGAACTTGGTAGGGCGTCAGTTGGAATATCGTCCACAAGGCAGACCCAGAATGGTGAAACGTGAAATATAAGGGTAGCGTCCCCTTTAATTTTTAATTTTCTTATTTTCTTTATTTTCTAGGACTTACGCAAATCAGTTGAAAATTAAGGAAACCTTATTTTGAATGGCGAAGTGCTATAGTCCGGGACATGAAACCAACGCGCCTGGATTACTGC
>JAGVME010000102.1 GCA_020053945.1 Gammaproteobacteria bacterium | reverse complement strand
CAACATCAAAACCGCATAACTTCATGGCAAAACCTCGGGCTATTTAATTGAACTAATTAGAACGCGGACGCGCCGCTTGTATAAACCCCTTAAACAGCGGATGGCCATCACGGGGTGTAGAGGTAAATTCAGGATGAAACTGGCACGCCACAAACCACGGGTGTGCCGGCAGCTCTATCATTTCCATCAAGCTACCATTGATCGACATTCCCGAAAAAACCATGCCCGCCTTTTCCAGGGTTTCACGGTACTGGTTATTAAACTCATAGCGGTGGCGGTGGCGCTCGGTAATAATTTCATTGGCGTATAAATCACGCACGCGCGTGCCCGGCAACAACCGGCACTTTTGGCCACCCAGGCGCATGCTGCCACCCAGGTCAGAGTGGCGGTCACGCCGCTCTACCGTGCCCTGCTCCGTCATCCATTCCGTGATTAATGCAATGACCGGGTACGGTGTATCGGGATTAAACTCGGTGCTGTGCGCATCAACCAGGTGTGCGGCATTGCGCGCGAATTCGATCACCGCCACCTGCATGCCCAGGCAAATGCCCAGGTAAGGAATGTTATTGCGGCGCGCATATTCCACGGCCTGGATTTTGCCTTCAATGCCCCGCTCACCAAAACCGCCCGGCACCAAAATCGCATCCATGCCGCGCAAACACTGCGTGCCGGATTTTTCGATATCTTCGGAATCAATGTAAACAATCCTGACGCGCGTGCGGGTATGCATGCCGGCGTGAATCAGCGACTCTGAAAGTGATTTATAGGATTCAGTCAAGTTGACATATTTGCCCACCATCGCCACCGTGACCTGGGCAGTGGGATGCTCCAAACCATCCAGCACCTTGTGCCACACCGCAAGATCAGCCTTGGGTACATTCAGGCGCAACCGCTCGGTCACGATGTCATCCAGCCCCTGCTCATGCAGCAGCAGCGGGATTTTATAAATGCTGTCCACATCCACCGCAGAAATCACGGCTTTTTCCGGCACATTGGTAAACAGGGCGATTTTGCGGCGCTCGTCGGCAGGCACCGGGCGATCAGAACGGCACAGCAGAATATCCGGCTGGATACCAATGCTACGCAATTCTTTTACGGAATGCTGTGTCGGCTTGGTTTTGATTTCTCCAGCAGACGAAATATACGGCACCAGCGTCAGGTGTATGAACAGTGTATTGTCACGCCCCAGATCCACGCCCATCTGGCGTATCGCTTCCAAAAATGGCAGCGATTCAATGTCACCCACAGTGCCGCCAATTTCAACCATCGCCACATCCGCCGGGCCAGAATCGGGAATGACCGCGCCTTCCATGATGCAACGCTTGATTTCATCCGTAATGTGCGGAATCACCTGCACCGTCGCGCCCAGGTAATCGCCACGACGCTCTTTGCGGATCACATTTTCATAAATACGGCCGGTGGTGAAGTTGTTGCGTTTACTCATCTTGGTGCTGATAAAGCGCTCATAATGCCCGAGATCCAGATCGGTTTCGGCCCCGTCTTCGGTCACAAACACTTCACCGTGCTGAAAGGGGCTCATGGTGCCCGGATCCACGTTAATGTAAGGATCCAGCTTGAGCATGGTCACGCGCAGGCCACGCGCTTCCAGAATGGCACCCAGCGAAGCGGAGGCGATGCCCTTCCCCAAGGAAGATACAACGCCGCCAGTAACAAATATAAATTTAGTCATGAGCGCCCAATAAAGATAGAAATCCGGTGCAGGCCTGATAAATAAAGCCCGGGGGAGATTCGGCAACATCCGGCCAGTAGCGCGGCACACGCCGAGCCAGTACAAAAGCCGGATTTAAGCCATGTAGACGGGGAGATAGATTATCAGAAAGCGGGGGTTTACTCAAATCAACTTGTTCCAACTTGTCCAATGCTTGAGCATGAACAAGGGCGGCATTTCCGACGAGGCCGCAAAAGCCACTGAAATTGATGGCTTTGTTGAAGCACAAAATTTGGATGGCCTAAGAAAAGCATTAAAAGCACTTAAAATGGCGCCTTATGAAGGAGGTTAATGCCGCTATCATGCTCGGGGAAATACCCAATAGCTAATCAGTAACCTCATACCATATCCGCCCCACTATTTCGTGCAGCGCCCAACTGGATGTATTCAAAGCATGCGCCGTGGGAAGCCACATATATCCGCCTATTTCAAGGGTGGAAGGAATGGCGAAGGCGGTGGGTGCGGCAGTGACTTTAAGACCCGTATTGGTAAAAACATCGACGGAACGTGGCATATGCCAAGCGTGGGTAACAAGGTAGATATGCTGGATGTTGGCTTTAGCTAAAAGCGCTTGGCTGAATATGGCATTTTCGCGGGTAGTATGGCTTTTACTTTCAACCCATTGCACGGGTATACGGAAATCATTTTCCAGCGTGGCTTTCATTAAATGCGCTTCAGGGATAGCTTCATTTAACGGGGCGCCACCCGTGACCAGCACGGGCAAGCCAGTAAGACGATGCAAATAAGCGCCGTAACGCACGCGCTCCAGGGTAAATTTCGATACGGTATCCGCGCCGGAATATTCGGGTGCGCGGGATTTTCGTCCCCCACCGAGAATGACGATGGCTGCCGGGCAGGATGCCCCAATGCCGCGAACGCAGGGATGAGCTGGAGCGGCGGCGTTATTGTGTTGCAAGTCAGCAAGGGTTAACGCGGGATGGGAGTGCTGCAAGATATTCATAAATGTATACGCAACCCAGGGTGTGCTGATCAAATAAAATGTGCCGAATGAAAATGCGATTAAGGTGACGGCGGTTTTTCGCCATTTACTTAACAGTAAAATAAACCCCACTGCCAATATAATAAAATTGATGGCGGGCGGGAATAATATTATCTCAAGCGTGCGGGTGAGTAATACGCTCATGCAGGCGGTTCGTCGGCTGTTCCGCCGGGTATATTAAGGGCGCTGGCAATGGCTGCAATGCGCTGGCGGCGCAAACGTTCGACGAGCGCATTGCCAGCCAATCCGGCATTGACCAACGCCTGCGCATCTACGCCCTGTATAGCGCGGAATGCCGCGCGAAAGATGGCGGCTTGCGGATAAGGCGCGTCTTCATAACCGGGCCTGCCGCGCGCATCGGCCTCGCAAGCGACCACAAAATTTTCAAAGCGTTGTGGGCGGCGCAGGGCGTCAAGCGCGTGCAGGGTGTCGCATAATGTGCTGGGCCGCAACTCAGCCGCGCGGTGGCAGTGGGTATGGTATTTTGCGGTGAGCACGGCGAGATCACGAAATTCATTCGGCACGCGCCCGCGTTTACAAAAAGCTTTAACCAGGGCGACGCCACGTGCTTCGTGGCCGATGTGGCGCGGCCATTCTGCGCGCGGCGTGGTGCCTTTGCCCAGGTCATGCATCAAAGCGGCGAAGCGCACGCACGGCTCGGGGGAGAGGCGCGCGGCCTGGTCGATCACCATCATGACATGCACGCCGGTGTCAATTTCGGGATGATGCTGCGGCGGCTGGGGTACACCGAACAGGCGGTCGATATCGGGAAATAACCGCGCCAGCGCATGGCAATCCCGCAGCGTTTCAAAAAACCGCGAGGGCGTGGCTTCGGCCAGTGCCCGCACCAATTCCGCCCAGACACGTTCGGGCACCAGCGTGTCAATTTCGCCCGACTCGGCCATCTGGCGCATTAATAGATTCGTTTCATCCGCGACACGAAACCCCAACGTGGCAAAGCGTGCGGTAAAACGTGCCACGCGCAATATGCGCACCGGGTCTTCGCTGAAGGCAGGGGAGACATGGCGTAACACGCGCTGCCTGATATCTTCGACGCCGCCAAACGGATCGATGAGCGAGCCATCTGGCGCTTGGGCGATGGCATTGATGGTGAGGTCGCGGCGGCGCAGGTCGTCAATCAAGCTCACATCAGGAGCTGCGTGTACGCTGAAGCCCTTATAGCCGGGCGCGGTTTTGCGCTCAGTGCGCGCCAGGGCATATTCTTCGTGGCTGTGCGGATGCAGAAATACCGGAAAATCCTGCCCTACCTGTTTGTAGCCCAGATCAAGCATCTGCTGCGGCGTGGCGCCGACGACGACCCAGTCGTGGTCTTGCACCGGCAGGCCAAGTAATGTGTCGCGTATGCAGCCGCCGACTTGATAGATTTCCACCTTTTCCCCCAGCCCAGCGTTTAATCTAATCACGCCCCGCGCTACGCCGGTAACCATAATAACGGGAACGCTGGTCACGCCGGTTAAGATATACCGGCACCACGGATTCCAGCGCGGTGCGGTGCGTGCCAAATATGGCTGGGAATTCATCTTGGCACACACTATCTGTTTTCATGGACAGATAATTGTCGCGGGTGAAGGGTTTACCTGGGAAAAATTCCATGAGGCTCGCCATAACCCGTGAGGCGGCGGGACCCAGCCCAATAATCCGGCGACGCATGCCCAGCACTTGCGCGGTGTATTCCATCAACTGCTGCATAGTGTAGTTCTTGGGGCCGCACAGGTCATAACGTTGGCCAATGGTGGCATGATCCTGCAATGCAACCATGAAACAATGCGCCACATCGCCCACAAATATCGGTGCAAACTGTGCGGACGCGCAAGGCACCGGCACCAACGGGGCCATTTTCATCACCTGTGCGAAGCGATTAAAAAAATGGTCGTCGGGGCCAAAAATCACCGAAGGACGGAAACTGGTAACCTGCAAGCCCTGCGTTGACGCGCCATGCACCAGCCCCTCGCCTTCGCCTTTGCTGCGCAGATAATGGCTCAAGCCGCGCACGTTGGCGTTCAGCGCACTCATGTGCAATAAACGCCTCACACCGTGTGCCATGCAGGCCTGCACCACCTTGCGCGGCAGGTCAACATGCACAATATGGAAATCGCCATGGCGCTTTTCATTAAGCATCGCCGCCAGGTTAATCACGGTGCCGCAACCATCAAAATATTTATGCAGCACTTGCGCGTCATGGATATTGGCTTCGATCATTTCCACACCCGGCCACACCAGCAAATCACGGTGACGCTCACGGTTACGTGTCAGCAACCGCACCCGGCAGCCCTGTTTTACCAGTTGATTGACAAGATAGCGGCCAACAAAACCCGTGCCGCCCAGCACACAAATATCCCGTTTTTTTGTTTCTGACTGAATCTGTACTTTCAACGCCTCCCCCTTGATCCATTGTGTCCATCTGCCGCTAAGCTGGATATACTACATTAAAGAAACGCGGATTTATTAGCGTTTCCGCCGGCACATGGATGTGCCGACATTTTTCGATCACGACAAGTGATTGAAAAATGAAGAAAAGCAAAAATCGCATTTTTGCTTTTCGTGCGCCGAGAATTCCAGGATGGAATTGTTCGGCGTTTCCTTAATATAATACGCCCGGCCTGATGGCACCACTATTTGCGCATAATCCGTACCATACCACACTGAATTGATTCAACACGAGGAAACACGCATGGTTTTCACATCCATCAACCCCGTCAATGGTAACGCATTTTGGGAAATGCCCGCATGGGATGACGCGCAACTTGAGTCGGCCTTGCAGGAAACCGCCCACGCCACCCCCACCTGGGCCGCCACCCCCCTGGAAAAACGTTGCGAGCTGATGCGCCACGCCGGACAATTATTGCGCGAACGCCGTGACGACCTGGCGCGCATCATCACCCTGGAAATGGGCAAACTGATCAAAGAAGCGCGCAGTGAAATCGATAAATGCGCCTGGGTGTGCGACTATTACGCCGAACATGGTCCGGCGTTTCTCGCCGATGAAATCATTGCATCGGATGCCGGAAAAAGCTATGTCGTCTATCAACCGATGGGCACCGTGCTCGCCATCATGCCGTGGAATTTTCCGTTCTGGCAGGTGTTCCGCTTTGCCGCACCCGCGTTAGTCGCCGGCAATACGGGTTTACTGAAGCACGCGTCCAATGTGCCGCAATGCGCGCTGGCCATCGAAAAAATCTTCCGCGATGCCGGGTTTCCCTTTGGCGTGTTCTGCTCACTGATGATACCCGCCAGCCAGGTAGAACGCGTCATCGCCGATCCGCGCGTCCATGCCGTAACGCTCACCGGCAGCGAACCCGCCGGGCGCAAAGTGGCCGCGTGCGCGGGCGCCCACCTGAAAAAATCCGTGCTGGAACTGGGCGGATCTGATCCATTTATAGTACTGGCCGATGCCGACCTGGAACTTGCCGTTCCTAATGCCGTGGCCTCGCGCTTCCTCAATGCCGGACAAAGCTGCATTGCCGCCAAGCGTTTTATTGTGGTGGATACAGTGGCCGATGAATTTGTCGCGCGCTTCAAAACCGCCGTAGAAAAATTAGCGGCGGGAGATCCCCTCAATGAGGCCAGCACCCTCGGCCCCATGGCACGTCCGGATTTACGCGCTGAACTGCACCAACAAGTAACGGACAGCATAGGGCAAGGCGCGGTGGCCATCACTGGTTGCGCGCCCATCCCAGGTGATGGCGCTTACTATCAGGCGTCGATTCTCGACAACGTCACCAGCGTCACGCGCGCCTATCACGAAGAATTTTTTGGCCCAGTAGCGATTGTGATCCGCGCCCACAATGAAGAAGATGCCCTGCGCATCGCCAATGCCTCCCGCTTCGGGCTAGGGGGCAGTGTCTGGACACGCGACAGCACCCACGGCGAAGCTTTAGCCCGGCGCGTACATGCCGGCGCATGCTTTGTTAATGGCATGGTAAAGAGTGACCCGCGCTTGCCGTTTGGCGGCACAAAGGCCTCAGGCTATGGCCGCGAGTTGTCGCATCATGGCATGCATGAGTTTTTGCACGCGAAGACAATATGGATAGCCGATTCAAAAACCCACCGCAATAGTTAATGTTTAGCGGTTTTAGCGGGTAGCATGAAGGTAAAATTGGCGGAGAGGGTGGGATTCGAACCCACGTGGGGTTTTCACCCCCATCCGATTTCGAGTCGGCGCCGTTATGACCGCTTCGGTACCTCTCCAGATATGCCCTTATTCGTCACGCACGGTTTTGCGTCGACTGGCGAAGAAGCGGCTGAGTATATCACCACACGGCGCCGCAAGCAGCCCCCTTTCGCAGATTACCCGATGATTCAATTGCTCACCGGGCAGAATGGTGAATACACTGCCCGCCGCGCCGCCTTTCGGATCGTGCGCGCCGAAGACCAGCCGGGCGACGCGCGCGTGAATGATAGCGCCCGCGCACATCGCGCAGGGTTCCAGCGTGACATACAAGGTGGTATCACCCAGGCGGTAATTCCGCAATTGCGCCGCGCCCGCGCGCAACGCCATGATCTCGGCATGGGCGGTGGGGTCATGGCTGGCGATAGGCCGGTTCCAGCCCTCGGCAATCATCTGATTGTCTTTTACCAGCACCGCCCCGACTGGCACCTCGCCTTCATCGGCGGCGCGTTGCGCCAACGTCAGGGCGTGTTGCATCCACTTTAAATCGGCTGCGTATTGCGGGGTTTGAGTTTCAGGTTCCATTCAGGAAAAAATTTCTCGCTAACATTCCAATAGGCAGATATGTCGATACCATGCAAAATACCTTGTTCAGAATTGACTGCTAATCGGCACCGGGAATCACCCAACTGTTACAACGTGCGCAGAATATGTCACCTCGTCCTCAGGCCAAACCCACCCGGTTCCACTGTCGTCAACTCATAACGGGTCGTTCTACCACCACCCGGTAGCGGGATGATGATTCCCTTCACAACCAGATCGGAAAGGTCTCGGCTGGCCGTTCTGTTAGGGCACTTGGTAATCGCTTCATACTTTCTGGTCGTTATACCACCTTCAAAACCCTTGCGGCCTGCAGCGAACACCCGAGATACCAGCCTGGCTTGTCGGTCATTCAACTGGTCCCCATAGGCTTCATAAAAGCGTGTCTTTGCCAGCACAAAATCCACTTCCTCCCTGGCGATTTCCTGCGCCCGGTTCACCGTATCGGAGAAGTAATCCAGCCAAGCGTTGATATCAAGGCTGCCGCGGCTCGCCTTCTCCAACTGAAGATAATAGGATTTCTTGTCCGACTCTATCGCCGTAGCAAGGCAGGCTGTGGTCGGATATCCGAGATACTGGGAAAGCGCGTGATCAGCAATCGCTCTGCCAACTCGCCCATTACCATCATCGAAGGGATGGACCACTTCGAACCAGAGATGAACAATACCGGCTCTGGCAATCCCCAGTATCTTCTGATCGCCGTTCAAAGGGCTGGACTGATTGTACCAGCCAAGAAACTTTGCCATTTCGTCAGGCACGCGAACCGCTGGCGGTGCTTCATAGTGAACCCTTTCCCTCCCGTAAGGCCCGCTCACAATCTGCATGGGCGAAGGATCGTTGCGGTATGCCCCTGCCCCGCGCACAAGAGTCGTGTAGCGCTGTTCTGGAACAGCCATCGACTGCCACTTACCCAGCAGTTCGTGCGTCAGGGACGCCTGCCAGTTCCGGCGAACATCCACCAGTAGCGAAGCTGCCCCGGCCGCCTTCTGGTCTGAGGTTTCGGGGAGCATATCCGATGTCATCAACGAGAGCAAAGAAGATCGGACCGATTCCCGATCCAGTTCCTCTCCTTCGATGGCGCTGGTTTT
>JAGVME010000104.1 GCA_020053945.1 Gammaproteobacteria bacterium | reverse complement strand
AGTAATCCAGGCGCGTTGGTTTCATGTCCCGGACTATAGCACTTCGCCATTCAAAATAAGGTTTCCTTAATTTTCAACTGATTTGCGTAAGTCCTAATATAAAAGGGGAATGTGAATGGTAGGCACGCATGATGGGATTGCAATTTACGCCCACGGCTTGCCGCAGAAGCCATGGTGGCAGCGCAGGCAGAGACACCCTTTGCGGTGCTGGGGTAATTATTGTTGCGCGATGGATCCCCGCAGTGCCGCCTAATCACTGCCTATTAAGATTGACCTGGTAGACGCGCATATGGATACCCCTTCACCGAGACTAGCGCCAGCGGTGCAGTGCATTGCATGCCGTTGGCGCTGCCGGATCCTCCTCAGTATTCCATAGATTCAAAGTGTACGCAGGAAGGCCACGAGATCTTTCTTTTCCTGTTCATTAAGGCGTGTCTCGAGGATTAGATTAAAAAACTCAACGGTATCTTCAAGAGTTAACAACCGGCCGTCATGAAGGTAGGGTGGAGTATCTTTGATGCCGCGCAGAGGAAATGTCTTGATTAAACCATCGGATATTGCCATATGCTTATTGACCAGGCGTGGTTTAAAAAAGCGGTCGGTACGCAGGTTATGCATAAGGTTATCAGTGTAAAACGGTGGAGTGTGGCATGTTACGCACTTGCCCTTCCCCATGAATATCTCCTGGCCACTCAACTCCCCGGGGGTAGCCTTGCGCGGGTCAAGCTTGCCATCTATACCGAGCTTCGGCGCTGGGGGGAAATCCAGAATCTCCTGAAATTCTGCCATGGCCTGAACTTGATGGCCGCGATCAAGAATGTTAATCCCTTTTTTTGTTGCAATTACAGGGTCGCCATCAAAATAAGCCATGCGCTGTTCGAACTCAGTAAAATCCTCAACGGTTTTCAATGCCCGCTGCGAACCGAACAAGCGCTGGATATTCACGCCACGTAAAGTAGGTGTGTCGATACGGTGACGGAATTTTTGCGGACGGATATCGCCCACCAGATGGGTCGAAGCGTTGCTGTGGCCATTGGCATGACAATCGAAGCACGCAACGCCCCGGCTGGGGCGCTCACTGCGGCGATCTTCCGTTTGATTAAACTGCTGCTGGGGAAACGGTGTGACAAGCAGGCGTACGCCTTCAAGCTGTTTTGGATTCAACAGGCCATTAAAAGTTTCGTGAAAATTATCAATCGTAATGAGTTTACCCTTTGATACATCCCCGAGATCAGGGCGCGTAGTTAAAAAAATCGGCGCCGGAAAATCAGGAAGAAAATGATCGGGCAAATCGAAGTCAAGATCGAAGCGGGTAAGGTCACGCGCTTCCTGTTTCTTGATTTCATCGATATGAAATTTGGGGAAGAGCATGCCACCTTCATCATGATTGGGATGGGGTAATGGCAGGAATCCCACCGGATAAATATCCTTGTCACGGATTTCCTCGGGGGACATTGAAGCAAGCGCTTCCCACGTCACGCCCGCGCCCAGTTTTACCCGTACACCTTCTTGAATAAGTTTTCCGCCTGACATCCGCACCCCCTGAGCGGTACGGTTAGATAGATCGTAGCGTTGCTCCAGCAATGTTTTTTGAGTTTTCATTAGCGCTGGTTTCGCTCCCTTCATGCGCGCCATGACGCCTGAAAACTCTTCCTTAATTACCACCGGCATGTAACTTGAGGGAGATTCGGAGGGTTTGTCTTGGGCGGTAGCTACGCTGACGCCGATAGAGATTACAAGGGTGGTTAGCAAGCATGATGTAATTTTCCCTCGGGAACTAAGGGGAAAAAGCCCAGAGGGGAAACTACGTTTGACAAGACGACGACTCGATTCCATGAGAAATTCTCCTTTTGTAAAAAGGCGGACGTTACCTGTCCATATTGTATTGACGCGAAGATTAGACTAAATCTAATCTAGAGAAAATATAATCCTGAAAACCTAACTTGTCAAATTTTCACTAGGGTGTAAAGCGAACAAATAAGCAAAGTTATTGAGCGGCGCACAATCCGGGGCTGCCAACATTACGACACAAATCTTGTGATATCAGCGGATGTATTTATGGGGAATGGCTATACATCGTAACAATCAATGGATGGCGTGGGGCATGGTGGGGCGGATTTTATGCAAGCCCCGGTTATGGCATGAGCATCGGGATGACGGCATTTGCTGTTGGCTGCTTTCGGGCATCCTTCCACTCACCGCACGCGGCATCCTGCCCGACGCCCAGGGAATTTTAAGAGGGGAGCGAGGCCTAATTACTTGCAGCCACCCGGCCGATAAACTCATATACAGAGGCCGTTATGTCTATCATGCTACACCCTCATCTGCGATTGCTAGGCGCCGCCTCCGGTTTAGGCGCGCGGGACCGGCGTTGCGATTTAGGGCCAGAGTTATTGCGTGACCTGGGCTTAGGGCGCACCTTGCGCGCTGTCGGTTGCACGCCAGTGTGGCAAGCCATGTTGTCCCCGCAAAAAAACCCGTTGATGGTAGATCCGTATGATGCCATTGCCGATTTATGCCAACGGCTTGCCGTAGAAATCATGGTGGCAGTGGAGGCGGATACGCCGTTTGCAGTGCTGGGCGGCGATCATTCCTGTGCGATTGGCACTTGGAGTGGCGCCGCCGCCGCGCTGCCTAATCGCCGCCCATTAGGGTTGATCTGGATCGACGCACATATGGACAGCCATACACCCGAGACCAGCGCCAGCGATGCAGTGCATGGCATGCCGCTGGCCAGTTTGCTGGGTTATGGCGATGCGCGCTTAACCAAGGTGCAGTTTTCTGGCCCCAAATTATTCTCTGAACATGTATGCTTGATCGGTGTGCGCAGTTACGAGTCCGCTGAAGCCGAATTTTTGCGGCAGCATAAAGTGCGCGTGTATTTTATGGATGAGGTGCGCAGACGCGGTTTGGCTACGGTGATGAACGAAGCGTATGAATTGATTTCGCGTGGTACCGCAGGGTTTGGTATTTCGATAGACCTGGATGCGCTTGATCCGCTTGATGCACCCGGCGTAGGCTCACCGGAGCCCGGCGGCATTGCCGCGCTTGATTTGCTCCATGCCTTGGCGCCCTTGTCCGCCAAGCCCGGTTTGCTGGGAATTGAAATCGCCGAATTTAATCCAGCGCGGGATCCTGACGGCAAAACCGCGCGGGTCATTACACGTTTGATTGAAGAATTTTTTACAGGAGGTGGCCGATGAGCAGGGTGAAGCCGATAGTGGAACCGACAGTAAAACCCATCGTAAATCCGATGGAGCTTGAGCGCCGTTACAGCGCCCACAACTATGAACCCTTGCCGGTGATGTTAGTGCGTGGCGAAGGCGTTTACTTGTGGGATGATAAAGGCAAGCGCTATCTTGATATGATGAGCGCCTATTCAGCGGTCAGCCACGGTCATTTACATCCACGCCTGGTCGCGGCGCTCACGCGCCAGTTGGGCCGAGTGGCCGTCACCTCACGCGCATTTTACAGTGATACGCTGGGGCCATTTCTGGAGCGCGCCTGTACGCTCACCGGCCAGGATCTTGCCATTCCCATGAATACCGGCGCAGAAGCGGTGGAAACCGCGCTGAAAACTGTGCGCAAATGGGCATATAAAGTAAAAGGTGTCGCGGTAGATCAGGCTGAAATTATCGTGTGCAACGGCAATTTTCATGGCCGCACCATCGCCATTGTCGGCATGTCCACCGAGCCGCAATACCGCGATGGATTCGGTCCGTTTCCTGCCGGGTTCAAGCATGTGCCGTATGGCGATGCCGCCGCCTTGCGCGCCGCGATTACACCGAATACCGCCGCATTTTTAGTGGAACCTATCCAAGGTGAAGGCGGCATTGTCGTGCCGCCGCCCGGGTATCTTGCCGAGTGCGCGCGCATCTGCCGTGAACACAATGTGTTGTTGATTTGCGATGAGGTGCAAACCGGCCTGGGGCGCACGGGACGTTTGCTGGCGTGTGAACATGACGGTGTTAAACCTGACGGCGTTATTTTGGGTAAAGCCATCGGCGGTGGATTGCTGCCGGTGTCCATGTTTCTGGCACGCAAAGAAGTGATGGGCGTGTTTAATCCCGGTGACCATGGCAGCACCTTTGGCGGCAACTTCCTCGCCGCCGCCGTCGGGCTGGAAGCGCTCAACGTATTGATTGAGGAAGACCTGATTGGCCGTGCCGCAAAACTGGGTGGGTATTTCATGGAACGCTTGCGCACCCTGCACAGCCCGCTCATCAAAGCGGTGCGCGGCAAGGGGCTATTGATTGGTGTCGAAATTGATCCGCTCTACTGTTCCGCACGCGATGTGTGCGAAGCAATGATGGGCCGTGGCGTATTGAGCAAGGATACGCATGGCACGGTAGTGCGCCTTGCGCCACCGCTGGTTGTCACCAAAGAGCAGATTGATGAAGCGGTTGCCGTGATCCAGCGGGTGGTGGAATCGAAAAGTTTAAGATAGTTATCGTGTAACTATTCAGCATGAAAATCGCACCTATCTCCAATTATCCTAAAAACCGCCGTAGGCTCCAACGGCGGTTTTTAGGATAATGCCAGTTGTTACCACAAACAACAGGGAACGTCCTTTCACAGCCATTTAGGCTCCCCGCACCCGTTACCCATAATCCCTGCCATGACAGCCTCGTGACGAAAAGCTATAATGGATACAGATATTTTATAGCTTGATGATACCTGGACATGCCCGGTGTTGGATCGGATCCGAGGCTTAGATTAAACCATTGGGTTTGAAGGATCATGTGATGTGCGGTATCAGTGGTGAATTACGTTTTGACGGTGGCGTGCCGGACCACGCGGCGCTGGCGCGTATGCTGGCGGCGCTGGCGCGGCGTGGTCCGGACAGCGAGGGGCAATATGCCGATGGGCCGATTGTGTTGGGGCATCGGCGCTTGTCGATTATTGATTTGTCAGGGCGCGCCAATCAACCGATGATTGATAGCGCCCTGAAATTAACCGTGGTGTTTAATGGCACCATCTACAATTACCGCGCATTGCGTGCCGAGTTGCAAGGGCTGGGGTATCAGTTTTTTTCCGGGGGTGATACCGAAGTTATCATCAAGGCGTATGCGGCCTGGGGGGAGCAGTGTGTAAATCATCTGGATGGCATGTTTGCCTTTGCCATCTGGGATGTGCGCAAGCAACATTTATTTCTGGCGCGTGACCGGTTGGGCATCAAACCCCTGTATTACACGCGCACGACCACCCACTTGCGTTTTGCATCCACGTTGCAGGCGTTGCTGGCGGCGGGCGGCGTGGACACGTCGATCGACCCGGTGGCGCTGCATCATCAATTGACATTGCACGCGGTGGTGCCTGCGCCCCATACGATTTTAAATGGCGTGCGCAAGTTGCCGCCTGCGACAACCATGACCGTGGATGCGGCGGGTGTTACACAGTCCCAACTTTATTGGCGGCTTGATGCCACGCGCCCTGCGCAACCCACGAGTGAGACGGAATGGATTAATGCCACGCATGATGCATTACGCAACGCGGTAAAAAGTCACTTGAGCGCCGCCGATGTGCCGGTGGGTGTGCTGCTGTCCGGTGGCCTGGATTCCAGCTTGCTGGTGGCACTGCTGGCGGAGGCGGGCGTGGACGATCTGCGCACTTTTTCAGTGGGGTTTGAAGACCAGCCTGAAGAGCGTGGCAGTGAGTTTGAATATTCCGATCAAGTGGTGCAGCGGTATGACACGCGCCATCACAAATACAGCATTCCCAATGATGCGATTCTACAGCGCTTGCCCGAAGCCATTCGCGCCATGTCTGAGCCCATGGTGGCGCAAGATGCCGTAGCGTTTTACCTGCTGGCAGAACGCGTGTCGCAAGAAGTAAAAGTCGTGCAAAGCGGGCAAGGGGCGGATGAAGTGTTTGCCGGTTATTTCTGGTATCCGTTGATGCAGGCTGATGCTGATGCGGGTAGAGGCACGGACCTGGAGTGTTTCCGCAAACACTATTTTGACCGTTCCCACGCCGAGTTCCTGGAAACGGTGACGAAGAGTTACCACGGCGCAGATTATACCGCGGCGCGGGTCGCCACCTTGCTCGCCCAGCCGCAGGCCGACGACACACAGGGATGTGTTAGTGTCGCGGGAGGCAGGATGCCGGGAGCGACCACTTTTTTGGATCGCGTGCTGCGCATGGATGTGACGACGCTGATTGTCGATGATCCGGTGAAACGGGTAGATAACATGACCATGGCCTGGGGCCTGGAAGCGCGCGTGCCGTTTTTGGATCATCACGTCGTCGAGCTTGCAGCGCGTATGCCGCCGGAGCTTAAACTCAAGGAAGGCGGTAAGCACCCCCTCAAAGCCATAGCCCGGGGTTTATTGCCCGATTCAATTATCGACCGGCCCAAGGGCTATTTCCCGGTGCCCGCGCTGAAATATGTGCGTGGGCCATTCTTGGAATTCATGCGCAATGTGTTAGGTTCCGAGGCGTGCCATCGTCGCGGGTTGTTCCAGAATAGCTATGTGGACAAGTTGCTGGCCGCCCCAGAGCGGTACCTAACCCCTTTACAGGGAAGTAAATTATGGCATTTGGCTTTGCTCGAATATTGGTTACAGCTAAATGTGGATGAAATACCCCCATAAAATACTTGCTTTTTTTATGTGGAATTTACAGGTAAACTCGTCCCCTATATACCTCGCCTTTTCCTACCCTAAAGGCAGCGAGAGACCCGGCCCAAGAGATTTATAATGAGGTAACCCGATGGATATTCTGAAAGTAATTGACGAACAGGTCAAAAGTAACCCGATTATTCTGTACATGAAAGGCACGCCCCAACTGCCGCAGTGCGGTTTTTCCAGCCGTACGGCGCAGGCGCTCAAGGCATGCGATGCTGACTTTGCCTTTGTTAATGTGCTGGCAAACCCCGACATTTTTGAAAACCTGCCGCGCTACGCCAACTGGCCCACCTTTCCCCAGGTGTATATCGAGGGTGAATTGATTGGTGGCTGCGATATCACGCTGGAATTGTATGAGCGCGGTGAGTTGCAGAAAATGGTAGATGCGGTCAAGGCGAAGAAGTCGGCGGCGTCTTGATTTATTCAACCGGAACGTATATTTGATGTCCCCACACCCACTCCGAAATGAGCGGGGAAAGCGTTGGGATAGGGGATGGCTCTGAAATGGCGCGGGAAGCACGATTTTAAAGAGGATGTGCGCGCCCCTTGAACTTCAAGGCGCGCGTCCCCATATATTATGTAGAGTGTGATTTTTCACACTTATCCCATCCTACCCCCTCCCAGGATGGGAAACCCTTGTGTATCTGGTTTCCCCAAGCCAGGTACTTTTTATCCCGGCCTTCTTCCCCTTTTGAAGGCCGGGGTTTTTTGTACCATTTTTTCGCCCTATCTTATATTTCTCGCGCACCTTCAATACCTTAATTACGCTCTTGTTAGGGCGCTAATGGAAATTTAGATTTAATATAAAAATATTGACGGTCGCCTTGAACTTTAAGAAAAACCCGGCGTCTTACGTATAGGCTGCGAGATTTTCGCGCTGTTCTGTCCTTTCCCTCCCGGGACAGAATTTTGGTCTCACCCGGTTTCCCCAAGCCGGGTGTTTTATGCCCCGGCACCTTCCCCTTTTTGGAGCCGGGGCTTTTTTATGAATTTAAATCAACAATTTACTATGTATTAATGGCGTCCGGGTCGCTGGGTGTTGGTAGTTTTAACCATTCATCGAGTTTCCGGTGGGCATCTTCAATACCGATACCCCGCAAGGCGGAAAAAAGCTGTACCGTGGGCAAGGGCGCATCGTCTTCAGGTGGCGATGGCGTTGCCTCAGGCGCAGGATGCGCAAGAGCGCCCCCCCCACGGAAGGGCGGGATTAGCTTTTCCGTCTGATAACGTTCGGTCAACGTCCGTCGTACCTGTTGCAGGGTGGCGCCTGCCGCGCCCTTGCTGAGTTTGTCGGCTTTAGTCAGCAAAATATGCGTGGGCAGGTGGGCATGGTGGCAGGTGTCCAGCATCTGCTGGTCAAACGGGGTGAGGGGATGGCGAATGTCCATGACAATCATCAACCCTTGCAGCGACTGGCGGGTATTTAAGTATTCTTCAAGTGCGGCCTGCCATTGTTCTTTAACGCTGTGTGCCACTTTGGCATAGCCATAGCCGGGCAGATCAACCAGACGGCGCCCCTGATTCAATGTGGGATCCAGGTTGGCTTCCAGCTCAAAAAAGTTGATATGCTGGGTGCGGCCGGGGGTTTTGCTAACCCGAGCCAGTGCTTTTTGACCGGTTATGCTATTGATGGCGCTGGATTTTCCAGCGTTGGAACGTCCGGCAAAAGCCACTTCATAGCCGCTGTCGGGCGGCAGATAGGCAACCGTAGGCGCGCCCAGGGTAAAAGTGGCACGTCGGTAAAGGGGGTTTAGCATAGAGATTTTCACCCCCCCGCCCGCATAGCGGGAGGGGGTTGGGGGAGTAGATTAATTTTCTGTGTATTGAATTCTAACGCTTGCCCGGCCCGAAAATATACCGCGTCAAGCTGGCTTCCGCTTCGCTGACGTGGCGTACCAGATGGTCCAAGCTAATAATGGCGTGCTCAAGCAGATTCACCGCCACATAAGGGCGTTCTACACGCAGGCGCTGATACATGGCGCGCGACAGTTTTAGAAGCTGGGTTTCGTCCGTGGTGGCGACCACGCGCAACATACGTGGTTTGCGGTCAAAAAATGACATTTCGCCCATTAATTCACCTTCTTTCATGCGTCCGACTTCCAGTGTCTGGCTGCCATCGTCATGTATCAAAGCCACCTCGCCTTTTACAACAAAATACAATGCCTCGCCTACATCGCCGATATTTGCAATGACATCATCTTTTTTATATTCCACAAACTCCAGGTAATTGAGCAGCATTTCTACTTCGGTAACCGTGAGCGAGGCGCATAGGTGATGGTGGCTGAGGAACTGTGTCAGATTGATTTCTTTTTTTGTCACGGCAACACTCCTGAGCTTAAGTTGTCCTATAGCATAACAAATATATCATGGGATAGCCTATTGCGTTAGTGTAACAACTTGCATAGTCTAAGAAAGGTTTTCAGTCAGCAGAAAGGGAGTAAATACATGAAGTATGTGGTAAATCAATTTGAATTTCGCTCGTCGCGGTATGAACCCGCGACGGCGACCAAAGGGGAGAACTGCGTTTCTCCCCTTTGGAAACCCCATGGCTTTGCCCCCGCCGCAGGCGGCAGGGTATTGATGAATATAATTTTTATTATGATGTTGCTGCCCTTGTCAGCGGCGGCGGCGCTTTTTTCACCTGCTTTTGAGGAGGGTGTGCATTATCAAGTGATTACACCCGAACAGCCCACGGTGAGCGGTGAAAAAATTGAGGTGCTGGAGTTATTTTCCTATGCCTGCTCACATTGCCATCGCTTTGAGCCGTATATTGAGCGGTGGTTGAAAACCAAGGCTGAAAATGTCAAATTTGTGAGATTACCGGTGATTTTCCGGGAAGAATGGGCGGTGCTGGCCAAGGCGTATTATGCCGCGGAGGCATTGGGCGTAGTGGAGAAAGTCCATAACCCACTGTTTAATGCCATTCATGCGCAAAAGCGCAAGATGAATGATGAAGCCGCAGTAATGGCGCTGTTTGCGGAACAGGGCGTCAGCAACGCGGACTTCAAAAAGGTATTCAATTCGTTTGCGGTAGAGAGCAAAGTGCGCCGTGCCCGTGAGTTGACGAAACGCTATGGCATTAATTCCACACCTTCTATCGTCGTGAACGGTAAATACCGGGTCGATGGCCAGATGGCGGGTGGAACAAATGAACGGTTTTTGCAGGTCGTGGATTTCCTGGCGGGCAAGCCCTAGCAGGCTGTTGAAAATCTCATGTTCAACAACCTGCTAGGCACAGAAAGTCGACAGATAAGGAAGTTAATGTAATTATTGACGTGAATTTATAACGCATCCGTCAAGAAATTGAGCCGCGATGCCGTTATTTTTTTATAGGGACGCTCCGGGGGCTTCTCAAGAATGATCAATAATGCAATCTAAGGTTAAAAAAATATGAAAGCGGCAGAACTGTTTGTAAAGTGCCTGGAAAATGAAGGCGTGGAATACATCTTCGGCATCCCGGGCGAAGAAAATCTGGCAGTCATGGATGCCTTGTTGGACTCCCCCATCAAATTTGTGACGACGCGCCACGAGCAAGGCGCCGCGTTCATGGCCGATGTGTATGGGCGTTTAACGCGCCGCGCGGGGGTGTGCATGTCGACACTCGGGCCGGGCGCCACTAACCTGATTACGGGCGTGGCCGACGCCAATATGGATCATGCGCCGGTGGTGGCGATTGCCGGGCAGGCGGGTACTAACCGTTTGCATAAGGAGTCGCACCAAGTGCTGGACCTGCAAAATATTTTTGAACCGATCACTAAATATTCCACACGCCTGCTGACGCCCAACACCATTCCTGAGGTGGTGCGCAAAGCATTCAAGCAGGCGCAGATGGAAAAAACCGGCGCGTCGTTTATTGAGTTCCCCGAAAATCTGGCTGAAATGCCGATTGATGATTTGCCGTTACGCGCGCAACAGCCTACCCCCCCTGAGCCTTCTGCCGAACGGGTAATGCGCGCCGCCGAGATTATTTCTGGCGCGCGTAATCCGATTATCCTGGCGGGTAACGGCGTGATTCGCGCGCAGGCCTGGCGGCAACTGGCAACGTTTGCGCAACGCCTGAATATTCCGGTGACCAACACGTTCATGGCTAAAGGCGTGATTCCTTTTAAACACCCGATGGCATTGGGGAGTGCCGGGCTGCAAGCGCATGATTATGCCAACTTTGGTTTTGACCAGGCCGATGTGATTATTTGCGTAGGGTATGATCTTGTCGAATACCATCCTTATTTGTGGCATCCCACCTGCGACCGCAAAATTATCCACATCGACATGTCGCCTGCGGAAGTGGATGCGCACTATGTTGTTGAAGTGGGTGTGCTGGGTGATATCCGTTACACGCTGGACCGCATTGCGGAATTGGCGACGCCGCACCAAGGCCACCGCTTGCGTCAGTTGCGCGATGCCTTGATCGCTGAAATGAACCTGCACCGCGCCGACCAGGGCTTCCCTGTCAAGCCGCAAAAAATCATCTGGGATTTGCGCACGGCCATGGGCCTGGAAGATATTGTGATCTGCGATGTGGGCGCGCACAAAATGTGGATGGCGCGCATGTTCCGTTGTGAGCATCCCAATACCTGCATCATTTCCAACGGCTTTGCCAGCATGGGCATCGCAGTGCCGGGCGCCATTGCCGCGCGCCTGGCGTATCCACAACGCAAGGTCGTGGCAGTGACGGGCGATGCGGGCTTCTTGATGAATTCGCAGGAGATTGAAACGGCCATGCGCATGAATGTGCCGATTGTGATATTAATCTGGAATGATTGCAGTTACGGGCTGATCGAATGGAAACAGATGAATACCTATGGACGGCACACCAATGTCCAATTCACTAATCCGGATTTCGTCAAATACGCTGATTCGTTTGGCGCCAAGGGTTATCGCGTGGAACGCGCCGAAGATTTATTGCCTATCTTGAAAACGGCGTTGGCGGATAATACTGTCAGCATTATTGATTGCCCGGTTGATTATCGGGAAAACCTTAAATTGACTGAAAAACTTGGGAATATGATTTTTCAATTATGAATGTACCCTTCGTCTCCCCTCCAGCCGCGCGAGCCGGCTATCAGCAAGCGCCATCGCCCAGTGTAAATGATCCCGCCGCGGCCAGGACCCATTTACGCCTGTTAAGTTATAATATCCAAGCGGGAATCGCCTCCACACGCGCCCACCATTATGTGACACAAGGCTGGAAAAATGTTTTGCCGCATCCCCGCAGTTTTGAGAATCTGGACCGGATCGCACACCTGGTGAGTGACTATGATGTGGTTGCCCTGCAAGAAGCCGATGGCGGAAGCATGCGCAGCTATTTTATTAATCAGGTCGAATACCTGGCAAGGCGCGGCCGCTTTCCTTTCTGGTATCACCAAACCAACCGTAATCTGGGAAAGTTTGCCCAGCATAGCAATGGTTTGTTAAGCAAAATCCAGCCGCAGGAAATAATTGAACACAAACTGCCTGGGCTAATCCCCGGACGGGGCTTGATGATGACGCGGTATGGCGGGGGTGAACATCCGCTCGTGGTATTGCTGGCGCATCTGGCGCTGGGCAAACGCGCGCGTATGCAACAACTCGCATTCATTAGCGAAATCGTTAACGATTATCAGCATGTGGTATTAATGGGTGACCTGAATTGCCAGCCGCAGAGCCAGGAAATGGATTTCCTGCTGGAGAATACCCATCTGTGTGAACCCTTGGAAACTTTACATACATTTCCCAGTTGGCGGCCCTTCCGCAACATTGACCATATTTTGGTAACCCCTTCACTCAAGATCCGTGATCTACAAGTGCTTAATCACGCCATCTCTGATCATCTGCCCATCTCCCTGGAATTAGCGCTGCCCGCCAGCGTGCGGCTGCCTGTTTAAAAACAGCCTGTTAGATGTTTAGTCCCACTTTGTGATGGGCTGGGTTGAGCTTAAATCGTTTGGGTTCATTTTGCCAGCATTTGATGACGTGTCCATAGTGTCATTTCACGCGTCAAATGTCGGATATAATCGTTTCAGCTTGACCCGTGCATTTTCCGTCGTGAATTGCCAGTTAACTTTGGCGTGAATCTGGTCGCGGCGTGT
>JAGVME010000089.1 GCA_020053945.1 Gammaproteobacteria bacterium | reverse complement strand
TCCTGTGGCGCCTGTCCCCGTAACCGCATTACCCGATCCGGAGCCGATAGCTGCTCCCGTAAAGGTTTCTTCACCAAAAAATATTCCCGCGAAAAAGGAAGAAACCCGCGAAGAAACTCGCACAGCGCAAAATGATGCGCCAGATGAAGGTAGCCCCGCTTTATCCGTCCATCGCAAACGGGCGCAGCAAGGAATCGCAGATGCGCAATATCAACTCGGCCGGGCGTATGAAAAAGGCGACGGCGTAGCACGTAATTACCGGCAAGCAGAAACCTGGTATCGCAAAGCCGCTGACCAAGGGTATGGCCCCGCCCAGCATAGCCTGGGGTCTATGTACATGCTCGGGAAGGGTGTGGCCATGGATCCGGTTTCCGCCTATGTATGGTTGAATCTTGCCGTTAACCGGAATGTTTCATCAAGCCAGCAGGCGATAGATTATCTGGTTGACACCCTTACCCCTGAGCAATTGGCTAACGCGAAGCGTAGGGTAGCCAAGTGGTCGCCGCAGCCGCAGGGCAAGCGTTAACCTAAATTTTCCATTAGCCCTCTACTGGGCCACACAAAGCGCTGAATCTCCCATGGGTTTACGCCATAGCTATACGGTGCTCGCACCGATTTATGATCTTGTGGTGCGGCGGGCCACCGCTGCTTTGCGCAAGCGTAGTTTGCAAATGTTAGGCGATGTGACCGGGCAGACGGTCTTGCTCGCCGGTATTGGCAGTGGCCTGGATATTCCGCTGCTTCCGCCGGCCGCGCAGTACATCGGCGTGGACATCACGCCCGCCATGTTGCGCCAGGCGCGCCGTCAGCCGGGTGGGTTATCGGTGGCTCTCCATGCCGGGGATGTCATGGCGTTACCCTACCCGAACGGCTGTTTTGATATTGTGGTGATGCATCTTATTCTGGCGGTGGTGCCGCATCCTGAAAAAGCCTTGGCGGAAGCCCTACGTGTACTTAAACCCGGCGGCCGTCTCCTCATCCTCGACAAGTTCCTGCGGCGCGGCCAGCGCGCACCTTTACGACGTTGGTTAAGCCCATTGTTAGGGAAAATCGCTACCCGCACCGATGTGGTTTTTGAGGATGTGCTCGCCGCTTGTCAACAACCGGGGTTACCATTGCTTGACGTGGTAAGCGATACCCCTGTGCTGGCGCACGGATGGTTCAGGAATATTCTTTTGCGCAAACCCGTCAGTGGAATTTGCCGCGAATAACTATTGGTGCGATGGCATGCGGGATAAACCCAGATTTCCCCTTAGGTTTCCCACATCTCCCACCCAAACTTCACAACAACCCCCGTTCCGCCAGTGATACCACATGTTCCCCGTCACCAATAATAATATGGTCGAGCACGCGGATGTCCACCAGAGCCAAGGCGTTTTTGAGGTGTTGGGTGAGGGAGGTATCCGCCGGGCTGGGTTCGGCCACGCCAGAAGGGTGGTTATGGGCGAAAATCACGGCGGCCGCATTGTGCGCCAAGGCGCGCTTCACCACTTCGCGGGGGTGCACGCTGGCGCCGTCGAGAGTGCCAGTGAACAGTTCGTCAAAGGCGATGACGCGGTGGCGGTTGTCGAGAAACAGGCAGGCGAAGACTTCATGCGCATAGCCGCGCAGCCGGGCGCTGAGGTAGCGGCGGGTATCTGCCGGATTGGTCAGTGCGTCACCCCGTTCCAAGGTTTCACGCAAGTGGCGGCGGCTCATTTCCAGTACCGCTTGAAGCTGCACGTATTTTGCCAGGCCCAGCCCATGGCCGCGACAAAACTGCTTTTGATCGGCGTCCAGCAGGGTGCGCAAGCTGCCATATTCGCTTAACAGGTCGCGCGCCAGATCCACAGCGGTCTTGCCGGGTACGCCCGTGCGCAGAAAAATCGCCAGTAATTCAGCGTCTGACAGGGCGGCTGGGCCGCGCAGCAGCAGCTTTTCACGGGGACGTTCGGCTGCAGGCCATTGGGTGATGGACATGGATTATCCTGAGAAAATAAGCGAATAGCGAATATATAGCGTCGAATATGTAACGATAAGGTGCGATTCTGGAGTAAAATTCTAAACAATAAGGATTTGTGGTTGAATAGTGTACATGAACTCGCTCGTAAATAAACATATTTTGCTCGGAGTTACTGGCGGCATCGCCGCCTATAAAAGCGCGGATCTGGCGCGGCGCCTACGTGACGCGGGTGCCCAGGTACGGGTAGTGATGACGCGGGGTGCCACGGAGTTTATTACGCCGTTGACGATGCAGGCGGTGTCGGGTAATCCGGTGCATCTGCATTTGCTGGATCCGCAGGCGGAAGCCGGAATGGGGCATATTGCGCTGGCGCGTTGGGCCGATGCGGTGCTGGTGGCGCCCGCCAGCGCGAATTTCATGGCGAAACTGGCGCACGGGCTGGCGGATGATCTGCTCAGCACGGTGTGCCTGGCGTGTGACGCGCCCATCGCCCTGGCGCCTGCGATGAATCGTCAGATGTGGGCGCATCCGGCCACACAGGCAAACCGCCACACGCTGGAGGCGCGCGGCGTGCGCCTGTTTGGGCCGGGCGAAGGTGAGCAGGCCTGCGGTGAAGTGGGGCTGGGGCGCATGACAGAGCCGCAGCATTTGGTGGAGATGACGGCCGGGCTATTTGAAATAGGCAGTTTGAGCGGAAAGCAGGTGATGGTCACCGCCGGGCCCACCCGTGAGGCGCTGGATGCAGTGCGCTATATCAGTAATCGCAGCTCCGGCAAGATGGGGTATGCCATTGCGGCGGCGGCAGTCGAGGCGGGCGCGACCGTAACCCTGGTCAGCGGACCGGTGACCGCCTCTATTGTGGCTGGCATCCCCGCGCACGTCTCCCGTATTGATGTCGAAAGCGCGGCGCAGATGTATGAAGCCGTCATGTCCCGTGTGAGTCAATGTGATATTTTTATTGGCGCGGCGGCGGTGGCCGACTATCGGCCGCAACGCGTAGCGGCCAGCAAAATAAAAAAGACCCACGCAGATATTAATCTGGCGCTGGAACGCACCCCCGATATTCTGGCCAGCGTGGCCGCCTTGCGATCTACAGGGCAAGACGCGCCTTTTACGGTGGGGTTTGCCGCCGAGACCGACGATCTGGAAGCCCACGCCCAGGCTAAGCGCGCCGCAAAAGCGCTGGACATGATTGCCGCCAACTGGGTGGGGCAGCCGGGTACGGGTTTTGACAGCGACGAAAATGCGCTGACATTGTTTTGGGAAGGTGGCGGCATGCAATTGCCGCAGTCCAGTAAAGAAAAATTGGCGCGGCAGTTGATCGCCATTATTGCAGAGAGAGTGCATGTCCGAAATTAATAAAAAGGTAAAGCTTAAGATCATTGACCCGCGCATCGGCGCGGAATTTCCGTTGCCCCACTATGCTACTGCCGGTGCCGCCGGTATGGACTTGCGCGCCTGCCTGGACGCGCCTTTAGAGATCCGCCCGGGCGAAACACATTTGATTCCCACCGGGCTGGCGATTCATGTCGATGACCCCGGCTTGGCGGCGGTGCTGCTGCCACGTTCCGGTTTGGGGCATAAGCATGGCATTGTGCTGGGTAACCTGGTGGGGTTGATTGACTCCGATTATCAGGGGCAAGTATTTGTGTCATGCTGGAACCGCGGCCAGCAGGTTTTTCGCGTCGAAGTGGGGGAGCGCATTGCGCAAATGGTATTTCTGCCCGTGGTGCAGGTAGATTTCGAAGTGGTTGATACCTTTGATGCCAGTCATCGTGGCGAGGGTGGTTTTGGACATTCGGGACGTGTATGAACCTGGAAACGACCGCAGGTTTCCGTTATTGTTTCCAGGATAAATCAAGGATATTTGCGGTCCATCATGAACATAACAAAAAAAATCCGTATGGCGGGGGCAAATATCCGCGTCAGCCTGGCGGAACTTACCCTGTTTCATTTCGTCGCCTATGGCCTCGTGCTGTTCGTGGCGGCGTGGCTGGTATTTCATTTGCCGGGAACGCATACCGCACGTTATAACCAGTTGCGCGGTGAAACAGGCCTGGCGCGGATTACCACACAATTCGATAAGCTATTGCAGGCGCAAGTCACCCTCGTGGAATCATTGACGCGCGACCCCGCCATCGCGCGTTTATTATTAGCAGATAACGTGCAACATCTTGAAGAACGGCAAGCGGAATTGGTGGCGTTCTTTCCCGCCGCGCAGATTGTCAGGTTGCTGCGCCCGGGCGAAGAGGCGCATCTCATGATGCCGGGAGATAATAAAAATCCTGATCCGGCGCCATTGGCAGTGCGGAAGGCACAGGCCATCGATATTGTCCGGGCAGTGCGTGTTGGGCAAGAGGCGGTGGGTTATCTACAAGTGACTTTCGGCAGCGCATTTTTGCAACAGATGCTAGATCACGTAACCGAAACACACGGGTATGTAGAGATATGGCAGGGCGTGGCTAAGGGGCAAAATGCAGTATTGGCAACGCGCGGAGACGCCACCTTACGAAAAGCCACAACGCCGTTCAGCGCCCTGGTGCCCAACAGCCAATGGCGACTGGTATTCTGGCCTGAGATAGAAGGCGCTATGAGTGGGGAGGTTAATGATAAAAATGGCAGCGTCACCCCCGTGGCGCAGTTGTTTTGGTCAATATTCGCCAGCGCACTCTTGTTGATGGCGTTGTTTGCCTTTGTGTTCAGTAAACTGGTCACACGCCTGGTACGCAATGATCTCAATACCTTGCTGGCCATTGTCCACCAGGGGAAAAAAAATGCTGAACAGCGCGCAGTCTTGTATAATTTCCAAAGTGCCATGGATGCATTGGCGAAGATTATGTCGCACGCCAACACATCCCTGGCTGTTCGTAAGGAAACTCTGGCAGCAAAGGCACGGGAGTCGTGGATCGACCCGTGGGATCTTGATGATGTCATGCAAATTTTTCAGAAAGATAAGCCGTTAGCGGCATTGGGCAATGATAAGGCGCGGCAACAAAAAGCCGGGCAACAAAAGGGCAATACCATGATTTCCACTGTGATTCCTGCTTCAATATTCCGAGCCTATGATATCCGTGGCGTAGTAGGCGATACACTCACGCCAGAGATTGTATACGAATTGGGCCGCGCGATTGGCAGCGAAGCGTATGCGCGGGGCCAGCAAACGGTGATCATCGCGCGTGACGGGCGGCTCTCTGGCCCCGAGTTTGTGCAGGCGCTGGGCAATGGTTTGCGTGCTTCTGGGCGCGACGTGATTGATGTTGGCCGCGTGCCAACGCCGGTATTGTATTTTGCCACCCACTACCTGAGCAGCAGCTCAGGTGTGATGGTGACAGGAAGCCATAATCCCCCCGATTACAATGGCTTCAAGATGGTGCTGCGCGGTGAAACGCTGGCGGAAACGGCGATTCAGCGGCTGCGTTCACGCATCGAAACCGGTGACCTCCTGAGCGGTAACGGCACTTACCAGGCCACGAATGTTGTGCCTGATTATATTGAACGCATCACCAGCGATATCCGCCTGGCACGCCCCCTCAAAGTGGTGGTGGACTGTGGCAACGGCGTGGCTGGCGAGATTGCGCCCCATCTGCTGCGTTTGCTAGGCTGTGATGTCACGGAACTGTACTGTGAGATTGATGGCACCTTCCCTAATCACCACCCTGATCCCAGCCAGCCAGAAAATGTCGCCGATCTCATCCAAACCGTGAAAAAACTTAAGGCCGATGTCGGCCTGGCGTTTGATGGTGATGGCGACCGCCTCGGTGTCATTTCTTCACAGGGCGAAATCATCTGGGCCGACCGGCAAATGATGATGTATGCGAAAGATGTATTATCGCGTAATCCCGGCGCGGAAATCATTTTTGACATCAAGTGTTCCACGCACCTGGCGCGGGTTATCCGCGAGGCGGGTGGCCAGCCCTTGATGTGGAAGACAGGCCACTCGCTGGTGAAAGCAAAAATGAAAGAAACCGGTGCGCCACTGGCAGGTGAAATGAGTGGCCATATTTTCTTTAAGGAACGCTGGTATGGTTTTGATGACGCGTTGTATACCGCAGCACGTTTGCTGGAAATCCTGGCGCGGGATACGCGCAGTTCCAGCGAAGTGTTTGCGGAATTGCCCAACGCCATCAGCACGCCCGAACTGAAAATTGAATTGCAGGAAGGGGAGCAACTGCCGTTTGTGGCGCGCCTGTTGGAGCATGCCAAATTTCCCGATGCGCAGATCACCACTATCGACGGATTACGCGCTGATTTCAAAGACGGTTGGGGTCTGGTGCGCGCATCCAATACTACGCCATCGCTGGTGTTGCGTTTTGAGGCCGACACCAACGCGGCATTGCAGCGCATACAAGACCAGTTCCGCATTATCTTGCTGGAATTGAATCCTAAATTAAAATTACCCTTTTAACAATATAAAGGCGCTTGGACACCAGAGGAAAAACGGGATCTGGAAAGGCAAGATACCCCGTATTATCCATTCCTGTTTACACGTTCCTGCCTTTCCTCTGTGCCCTCTGGGGTCCGACTGTTTTGATATCTTAAAGATGGATTGAAAAATGACACTTTCTTCTTCATCCGCCATGAACATCGCGCATGTGCTCACCGAAGCGCTGCCGTATATCCAGCGTTTCCAGGGCAAAACCATTGTTATTAAATACGGTGGCAACGCCATGGTTGATGAGGCGCTGAAAAATGGTTTTGCGCGTGACATAGTGCTCATGAAACTGGTGGGCATCAACCCGGTGGTGGTGCATGGCGGCGGCCCGCAAATTGGCAAGCTGCTGCAGCGTCTCGGCAAGCAAAGCGAGTTTGTCGATGGTATGCGCGTTACCGATAGTGAAACCATGGATGTTGTCGAGATGGTGCTGGGGGGGCTGGTCAACAAGGAAATCGTCAACCTGATTAACCAGCAGGGCGGATGCGCGGTGGGTTTGACCGGTAAAGACGGCGGTATGATTCGCGCTACGCAACTCGTCATTACCCGCGCCATGTCTAAACTTGAAGCGCCTGAGCTTAACGTGCCGGAAATTATTGATATGGGTCATGTTGGCGAGGTGGCAAGCATAGACGCCTCCCTTGTCAATATGCTGGTAAGCGGCAATTTTATTCCAGTGGTCGCGCCGATTGGGGTGGGCGAAGATGGGCGTTCATACAACATCAATGCCGATCTAGTGGCCGGCAAGCTCGCCGAAGTGCTGCAAGCCGAAAAACTGATGCTGCTGACGAATATTCCCGGCGTGCTCGACAAGCAAGGCAATGTATTGACCAACCTTGATCCGCGCCAGGTGGATGCCTTGATTGCCGATGGCACACTGTACGGCGGCATGCTCCCCAAAATCCGCTGCGCTCTCGAAGCCGTGCAGGGCGGCGTCAAAGCCGCGCACATTATTGACGGGCGCGTGGAGCATGCCGTGTTGCTGGAGCTGTTTACCGATGAAGGTGTAGGAACATTGATCCGGCGCTGAGTGGCGTTTATATTTGCACGCCGTACTGCTGCTGATAGTTTTTGATTTTTTGCAGCGGTTCGGCCATCTCGGGTCGCAATGACAGATACATGATCAGGCTTTGCAGGTTCACAATACTGGCAACCCGAATGCCATAGGTTTTTTCCACTTCCTGGATCGCCGACGACATCCCGGTGCCCCGCTCCTGCCGATCAAGTGCAATGATCACGCCTGCGGACAGCGCACCTGCGGCCTGGATAATATCCACGGATTCACGCACCGAGGTTCCAGCAGAAATAACATCATCAATGATCATCACGCGCCCGGTTAATGGCGCGCCCACCGTGGTGCCGCCCTCGCCGTGTTTTTTTGCTTCTTTGCGGTTGAACGCGTAGGGAATGTCGCGCTGATGATGATCCGCCAGCGCAATGCTGGTGGCGACCGCCAGCGGTATGCCTTTGTACGCCGGTCCAAACAGCATGCTGTAGCTGATGTTGGAATCTTGCAGCGCCGCCGCATAAAAGCGCCCCAGGCGCGCGATGCTGCCACCGCTGTCAAACAGGCCACTGTTGAAAAAATACGGGCTGATACGCCCGGATTTCAGGGTGAATTCGCCAAAGCGCAACACGCCTGTGGCAATCGCAAAGTCGAGAAACTCGCGCTGGTAATTTTGCATGGGGAGCCAATGTCAGTGCAGGTTATGTTGGATTACAAGTCACGAATGTTATCACAACCCAAGGTCTGCACGGTATAATCCCGTGCCCATCACAAATCACGGGTCACCGATGAAGATAATCTCGTTTAATGCCAACGGCATCCGCTCTGCCGCTTCCAAAGGATTTTTTGAATGGATGCTGCAACAAAATGCCGATGTCGTCTGCCTGCAGGAAACCAAAGCCCAGGAACACCAGTTGCCTGCTGAAGTTTATCGTCCTGCCGGATATCATGTGTATTTCCATGACGCGCAAAAGAAAGGCTACAGTGGGGTCTCACTGTATTGCAAAACCAAACCGGATAAAGTGACCGTGGGTCTGGGATGGCCGGATATTGATGCTGAAGGCCGTTACATTCAAGCCGACTTTGGCAGGCTGAGCGTGATTTCATTGTATATGCCGTCCGGCAGCAGCGGCGATGAGCGTCAGGCCGTGAAATTTGATCTCATGGCGCGCATTCATCCATTACTGCAACGCCTGCGTGCCGATGGCCGTGAATATATAATCTGCGGTGACTGGAACATTGCCCACCGTGCCATTGATCTGAAAAATTGGCGTGGCAATCAAAAGAATTCCGGTTTTCTGCCCGAAGAACGCGCATGGATGGATGAATTATTCGGCGCATCGGGTTTTATTGACAGCTTTCGCATCGTCAATCAAGAGACCGAGCAATACACCTGGTGGTCCAACCGTGGCCAGGCGTGGGCGAAGAACGTCGGGTGGCGCATTGATTATCAAGTCTGCACCCCCGGATTGAAAGATAAAGTGAAGACCGCGGCCATCTATAAAGAACAGCGCTTTTCCGACCACGCCCCGCTCATCATTGAATACGCCGGGGATATAGGTGAGTGGGTGCCCGCCTGAAAATTATTTGATGCGCTGAAAACGATACAGCGCAATTTCGCCGAGCAGATTAGGCAGCAGGCTCATGGCAAAATTGCTGTGATGCGCGTAATCCACCACCGTGCGCTGCAAAATACGAATGCCTTTTTTTGCGCATAGCGCCTCAAAATCCCGCAACGTGCATAAATGGATGTTCGGCGTGTTATACCATTCTTCAGGCAGGGTGCGCGACACTGGCATGCGGCCGCGCAACGCCACATGCATGCGACAACGCCAATGGCCAAAATTGGGAAAAGTAACAATCCCCTCGCGGCCGACACGCAGCATTTCATCGAGCAGGCGCGCCGGATAATACACCGCCTGCAAAGTTTGGGTCATGACCACGTAATCAAACGAGGCCTCGTCAAAATCCGACAGTCCGGCGTCCAGATCAGTTTGAATCACGTTCACGCCCGCGCGAATGCACTTGGCGATGTTCCCGCTGTCAATTTCCAGCCCATAACCGCTCACCTGGCGCGTATCCCACAGGTGCGCCAGCAACGTCCCGTCACCACAGCCCAGATCCAGCACGCGGCTGCCCGGGGTAATCCACTGGCTGATAATGTCCAAGTCAGGGCGCAACGCGGTCTGTGATGATCCTGTATCTGCGGAAATAACCATTACAATCCCCCCTCAGCCGCTACACGCCGCATAAAAGCGTCCAACACTTCCATGTAGCGCGGGATTGGCATCAGAAAAGCGTCATGGCCTTCGTTCGCCTCAATCTCGGCGTAACTCACATCTTTGTCGCCATCGAGCAGCGCCCGTACAATCTCGCGTGAGCGCGCTGGCGCAAAACGCCAGTCACCGGTGAACGCCACCACCAGAAAGCTCGCGGTAACCCCTTGCAGCGCCGCGGACAGGTCATGGCCGTAGTCACTCGCCGGGTCAAAATAATCCAGCGCCTTGGTCATCAACAGATAGGTGTTCGCGTCAAAGCGCTCCACAAAGGCGCGGCCCTGATAGCGCAAATAACTCTCCACCTGAAACTCCACATCAAAACCGAAATTGAGCTTGCCTTCGCGCAATTCACGGCCAAACTTGGCGCGCATTAAATCATCGGACAAATAAGTAATGTGCCCCAGCATCCGCGCCAGCATCAACCCCCGGCGCGGAATCACGTCATGGGCATAATAATGCCCCGCGTGGAAGTCCGGGTCAGACATGATCGCTTGGCGCGCCACCTCATTAAAGGCGATATTTTGCGCAGATAGTTTGGGCGCCGCCGCAATCACCAGCGCATGGCGAATCCTTGCCGGATAATCGATAGACCACTGCAACACCTGCATGCCCCCCAAGCTGCCCCCGATCACCGCCGCCCACTGCTTGACGCCGAGATGATCAGCCAGCCGTGCCTGGCTGCGCACCCAGTCCTTGACTGTCACGATGGGGAAATCCGGCCCATACGGCTGGCCCGTCGCCGGGTTAATGGTGGTGGGGCCGGTCGAACCCTTGCAGCCGCCAAGATTGTTCACGCTCACTACAAAAAAATGGCGGGTATCAAACGGCTTGCCCGGGCCGATACAGCTATCCCACCAGCCCGGTTTACGGTCCTTCGCGCTGTGATAACCCGCCGCATGATGGTCACCCGACAGCGCATGGCAAATCAGCACCGCGTTGCTGCGCGCCGCGTTCAGTTCCCCGTAGGTTTCATAAATAAGATCATAAGACGCCAGCGTCCGGCCGCAATCCAGCGGGAGCGGGTCATCGAAACGCAGTATTTGAGGAGTCACCAGACCGACAGAATCGGCCAATAGCAGTTCAGTCAGTTCAGTCATGGCGAGTAGAGGCTGGCTATCCTTGGCTTATTTGATAAAGAAACGATCGCGCAAGTCTAATCAGAGTGTCTCGGCTACGCAATACACATCCACTGAATTATGTGCTAAAGAGCCACCTAAAAAATCGTTGTTCACCTGAAAACCATGAGAGCCGCGGATCTGCTGGTATTTTGATCTTTTTGTAACTATTTAATATATTTGAAAAATAAGGCGATGTTATTGATCATCCCACTGTGCCGCCCATTTTTTTCCAAATTTTTTTGGCAAGACCACAAGAAAGTTCAATATGTGTATTGACGTCGATCGTGAAGCTATGGCACGATCGGCCGTGGGGTGGATTTTTAGCGCGAGGGAATGTATCGGACGTATTGCTTTTTTCTTTAATTGATGGTAATACTTGCAAATGACGTTTTTAATGATGTCATTTCAGTACAAATACTATGCTTGCTTTGTAATTGTATAAGGGAGGGGGATTATGAGTGCGAATAAACTAACAGTGGCAAAGACATTACCTATCGCCATCATTGCCGGCATAACCACCGGAATGGGTAACGGCAGCGTTTTTGGCGCGGCCGTAATGTGTGCTGTAGGGCGTGGTCCTTACGCAAGCTGGGGTGGATGGGGAATGGAAGCTTATGATCCGGGGACATTCTCGGGTTTTGTGGATGCCATGATGTTCCTGTTTGGAATAGCCTTTGCCATTATTGTGGTAGCCGCTTGGATTAAACACGGCACCTTGGAAGCGACAGCCAAAGCCGCCAAATAAATTCACATTACACTGTAAGACCGGTGAAAGAGTGAAAAGTTCCTTTAGGTTATTAGTTTTCGTTAATTAAAAGTGGGGGTTGGTCATGATAGCAACAGTTGCCGCTACGTGCGGTATTGTTCTCGCGTTTTCAAGCATGTGGATGTCTTGGTATTTGTTAAATAAAATAAACGAATAAGCTTTACAAGGTTTATCTAAATCACAAAGGTTGGTGTATTACCTGGGAGGTGAGGGGTTATGTTATTAAAGTATTTAACAGGGAAAAATGAGGATATCCCAGCCGGTTCATCGGCTATTTTCTTCGGTTTTTCCTCGATTTTTTGGTTTGTTGTAGGTACAGGGCTTGGGTCATTCAATGCGGCGAAGCTAGCCTTCCCGGATTTTGTCACCGGAACTGAATTGTTTGCCTTTGGTCACATGCGTCAAGTGCATGTGCTCGCGGTAATCGTTGGCTGGATCTCCATGGCGTTTGCCATGACCATGATGTACATGACTCCGGCGCTGGGTAATACCAAGCTGTGGTCAGAAAAGTTGGGTCTATGGACTGGCATGATGTGGAATATCGGCCTTTCCACCGCGTTGTTCTCGCTTTGGATCGGCATTACCTCCGGCCGTGAGTATTCAGACTTTGCCTGGCCGCTGGATCTGGTTATCCTGTTGGGTGTTATCACCCCGTTGTGCGTAAACGTCATCATGACCATCGCACATCGTCGTACCCAGGGTATTTATATTACCAACTGGTTCTTCGGTTCCTGCACCTTCATGGTCGGCATCGTATTATTGGTGGGTAACTCCCCTGAGTATTTCCACCTGACTGGTTTGTCTGAAGCCTATTTAACCTGGTGGAATGCGCATAACCTGCTTGGGTTATGGATCACCCCAGTGGCTGCGGCTATCGCGTATTACACGATTCCAAAGCTGACCGGTAATCCGTTGTATTCCCACCGTATTGGCCATATGCACTTCTGGTCAATCATTGTGTTTTACTCTACCCCTGCATCACATCACATCATGTCTTCTCCGATTCCGGAGTGGCTGAAATCTTTCGCTTCTGTGGAAGGCGTGTTGATTTTGATTCCTGCGGTAGCTTTCGTTGCCAACATTCTGTTGACCATGAAAGGCAAATGGACCCTGTTCGTGGAGAACATTGAAACCAAGTTCTCTATGACCGGTGTACTTTTGGCGGTTCCGTTAAACATGCAGGGTGGTTTCCAGCAGACCCGTTCCATTAACTGGTATATCCATGGCACGGGTTGGATTGTCGCTCATGCTCACTTAGCCTTGCTCGGTATGTCTACCTTCCTTGAAATCGCCGCTGTGTACTTTGGTCTGCAGCAGATGTTGAAGAGAAAGGTCTACTCGCTGGCGCTGGCTAACATCCATTACTGGTTCGTCTTGATCGGCTTCTGCATTTACTGGATTTCCATGACCATTGCTGGCCTGATTCAAGGCGCTGGCAAAATCTACGAAGTTCCGTATATCGATGTCGTGATTGCCGAGCATCCCTATATGATTGCACGTTGGGTAGGTGGCACTATGGTGTTCACTGGCAACCTGGTATGGCTCTTCAATATGTGGATGACAGCCCGTGTGGGTACCTTGGTGCCTGAAGGTCGTTACGCTCACGAATTAGCGTATGACCGTTAAAATAATTATATTCACGGTGTTGGTTTAAAAATTCAAGAAAACCCCTCGGCGCCCAATCTATACCAGGGCAGACCGAGGGGTAATACGAACCAAGAATTGGGAGGGTCCACAAAGTGGCATTTAAAGAGTATCGATTAGGTTCAGCAATGGTGGGGGGCGCGTTAGGCCTCTCAATGATCATCACAATTTTTATGCCCAGTTTTGACTTGCGCTCCGCTGTGTCTACCAAGATGGCCTTGGAGAAACAGTTGTCAGCAGGTTTCGATGTCGGTTTCGGCTACGCCGATCCGTTATTGCTGGGTATCAACCGGCCGCTTACCGTGGTTCTTGATGCGGATCCCAAAACGGGCGCTAAATTTGACCCGCCTGTAACTGCGTACATTTACAAGCCGGGGGTGCCAATGCCGCCCAATGTCCGTCATCCACATGACTTAGGCAAAGGTGTTGAGGATCTAAGTGAAGGCTTGGGCCAAATCGGCAGCGTTAGCGGTTCGAATCATAGCGTTGGACAAAGAGAGGGTGTTGTATTTACTATTGGCCTCGGCGAGTTCGATGGCGAAGAAGTAAGCTATATTGAAAACGCAACGGCAACCCGTGGTTGGACTCCGGATGCCACCTTGGCGGCAGCAGGTGATAAAAACACCTTCAAGATCTCTCAAGGTAAAACGGAGTTTGTGGTTCAAGGTTGCTGGTGGTGTCACACCTTGTTGCCAGAACAAACCCAGGACTGGCAGGTCTTTGGTGCGCCTCCTTACCTGGGTGACTTCAATGGTGAAAATCCAACCGCGTTTGGTTCGGATCGTAAAGCGCCCGATCTTCTTCACGTAGGGTCAAGAAACTCTTCACGGGAATGGATGTTACTGCACTTCTTCAATCCGCGTTTGGTTCAGGTGAATTCCATCATGCCGCGTTTTGATTACCTGTGGGGTGAAAAAGACGCTCAGGGTAATGTCATTGATTATGATAAATGGCGTGCAGAATACCTGGAATATGCCAATGGCAAGCGAGTTTATCCGCCAGAAGTGCCAGATTATGCGCCGGATAGCGAAATCCGTGCATTAATTGACTGGGTTCTGAGTCTGAAATAACTAACCAATACATAGGGGTATATATTATGGCATGGAAAATGGATAACCCGCTGTACTCGCTGTCTGACGAGCAGGAACAGCAGGACATTTTGAAAAAATGGGGTGAGGAAAGAATGGGTGGATTGATTCACCCGGCAAACAATCGTTTGCCCTTTCCGCTTACGTTTCTTATCGCGTTGATTATCTTAACGGCATTTTTGATTACAATGCCGATTTGGGGTCAGCGACCCACAGCGGAGCTCTACAAAGTTCATGTGGAATTAATGAATACGCCGGAAGTTGAGCGTTTGACGACGCCTGAAGAAAAGATGAAATATCTTGACGCAGAAGCTATGAAACGTTCAGCAAGCCATCCGGATTCACGGAACAAGGGGCAGTTGGAGCGCCATCCTATTTTTTGGGATGATTTGCTGAATCTGGCTCCGCAAATCATTGAGTTGCAAAAGCAGACCAAGTATCCCTTGGATAACTTTACCGTAGTGGGTGACAAGATTGTACTTGCTAATTTTGAAGGTAATATCCGGGCTGATGGTGTGAGAGAGCGTTTACAGCCGTGGTGGGATCGTGGCTATACTATTGACGTCTTTTATGTAAGTTACTACTGCTTGTGGATGGTGATTATGATCAAGAGACTGCCACACTTCAGTAAGAAACCACAAATTCCGGCTTATTGAGGTTTATTGACAAATAATGGGAGATTAAGCGCATGATTGATATTGATAACCTTACTTATGTTAGCGCGGGCATTATTGCTTTTGTGTTTACTGCCCCCGCGCTGTATAGCACAATTGTTGATAAATATTGGCGTGAGCATAAAGAAGACAAAAAGATGGCGAAAGAGTCCGAAGTCTTCAAATAATAAAGACCGTTCAGTTTTCAGCGGTTACAGTAGCGTGATATTAGGTGCCGCTTCCCTTTGGGGAGCGGCATTTTTTTATGGGCTTTTCATTTAGTAAGTTTAAGCCGGATTCTCTAGTGGCAGTTCGCTTGAGCGCTAATTAGAGCGTCCAGGTTTATGAAAGATCAATGAGGCAAACGCATGGATTGGCGGGGCTTTGGTTTGATATAGATCATTTGTAGAATAGCGATGGCGCTATATGTACGTTGAAAACTAGAACTAAGAGTGGGGCATTCCGGTCAAATCGTGTAAGATATTGGGAAGAATATTGGGTTACAGTAAGGGGTGGATCTGATAAGGTTGGGATCCTATTGACCCCAGCGCAGGAATGTCCTGCGAAGCAAATGATTTAATTCATCAATATCCCGCCGCTTGCGGTGGGGACAAAGCCATGGGGTTTCCAAAGGGGAGAAGCGCAGCTCTCCCCTTTGGTCGCCGTCGCGGTTTCATACCGCGACGAGCGAAATTCAAATTGGTTTTTTTAGGTTATCGCATAGGTAGTGTGTACAATGCTGGATGGGCTACAGTCAAAATTATTAAGTCATCTCGTTAATGCTTGGGTTGAGTATCCGGCAAGGATACTTATAAAAGTACAAGAGAACGTGAATACCCCGTTTGGCCTGGATATGACCATCGAGGGATTGAGTAAGCAGCGTTACAGCGTGTTTATTTTTATATTTTTAATCATGCAGATTATGCTGTTTACCTTCATTATTTATGTTTATATAAAAAAAACAAAAGCGACGTTAAAAACTGGGGAAAAAGTGATGTTCGGTGCAATTGGGATGGGCATTGTGATTGGTGTGACTATCGGCTGGACCCAGTTGATCGAAGGCTATTTGTTTTAGGAGAGTGCTATGACTGAATATCTACAATCTTTACCCGATGGTTGGACCATATATATTTGGTTGATTGCGGCCGCGTTTATTTTGATAGCGGCATGTTACTTTATATGGTGGGCGGCGAAGAACGAGCAATTTGATGAAGACATTAAATATGTCGTCTTTGATGAACAGGACAAAAACAACATGTCACCGGAAGAGTATGCAAAAAGTGTAGAAGTGAATAAACGGCAGGAAGCGCGCCGCACAGAGTTGCAGAGCCAGAAGAAGGACTAGCATGCGCAAGGGTGAGATAGGCATTCTTGCCGTTGCGGCGTTATCGGTTGTGGTCTTGGTGGTGGCTAAAGCGTGGCAAGCCCAAGGCCAGCCAGAACCTGACCGCCGTATCCCGTTTTATACTACGGCGTCTACCCAGTTGAAGGTGTCGGGATCGGATATTTACCGCCGCCTGGGATGTAAAAGCTGCCACTCTTTGTGGTCGGTGCGGGATATGACGGCGAATGTGCCCGCGCCGGTTTTGGATGGAATTGGTTCGTTACGGGATGAGCAGTGGTTTTACGATTATTTTTCCGCTGAATCACCGCAGGCGATATTGCCCAGCCGCCTGAAGAAAAAATATCAAATGCCGTCTTATGCGCACTTGCCTGAATCGGAGCGTAAGCTTCTGGCAGCCTACATGAGCAGTTTGAAAGTTGAAGATTGGTATCTGGAAGAGGCCAAAAAAGCAGAGTACGAGAAATTAACCGGCAAGCCGTACGTGCCTATCTCCCAAGTTTCCGATGAAATTTCCCATGACCCCAAACACCAAAAGCAGACTCCTTGATGTAATGATGGGTTCCGTGGCTATTGCCGTGGGCGTTGTTATTAATGCCCTCGGTAACCACTGGACAGGTGTGCACCTTGAATTCTTTGGCGGTATTCAGTCGTTTGATTATGACTGGGCAATCACGCTATTTCTTGTGCCGTTTGTTGCGGGCATTCCGGTCGCCTTGCTGTATGGTTTTGGCGGCAAGCTGCTGGCGATGTTGCCGCCCCTTATCCTGGGTGGATATAACTATCTGCAGGCCTACTTCGGAAATATCCCGGTTCCTGAAGGATACATCTTGCTGCCGTTTATTTATTGGGTGCTGGTGGTGATCGTGGCTATGGAATTTTGCTCGGTAGGGGGTTTGGTGGGGGAGGTGATTACCAAGCGTACTTACGGACGCAGCCCCAAAAACCAGGAACATCTGATCCACAGGCACAGGCGTGACCATGAGGATGATGACATTGTTCCGGCGGTGAATAAATCTTCGGAGGTTGAAAAATGAAACCTGCCCCTATCCCTATCGCGGGGCGGCGTGGTGGTGCGCTGCTGCCTGAACAGATTGTCTCACGCAAGCGTTATATTGCCGCGACGCTGGTCACCTGTGTTGTGGTGACCATGGTGGCGGCGACTATCCATGTAGTTGAGCTGGGTTCAAATCGCATGGAGGAAATGCGGAGCAAGGCTTCTTATGACCTCAAAGATATGCACACCAAAATACGCGCGGCGGGCGAGGATATTACGCGCAGCAAGAATGAGAAAGAAAGGGCGTCAACCCTGGCTAAGTATACGCCGGCCGAAGTGGAGGCCATGTTGACACCGGAACAGTGGCGCGAACTGGATTCATTGGTGACGGTACCTGAGGATGAGTTTTTGATGGGCTCAGACCGTGAGCGGGACGACGCGTATAATCGTCCGCAACGTAAGATTGCCCTAAAAACCTATATGATTGACAAGTACCCGGTGACGAATGCCCAGTACGCGCGTTTTGTGGCGGCGGGACACCGTGCGCCACTGAATTGGAAAGAAGGACGGATTCCGACCGGGACGGAGTTGCATCCCGTTACGATGGTGTCGTGGTACGATGCGACGAGTTATGCCAAGTGGGCCGGTAAACGCTTGCCCACCGAAGCGGAATGGGAAAAGGCGGCGCGCGGCACCGATGGGCGCCGTTGGCCATGGGGCAACCAGATGGATCCCGCGCGCTTGAATACCTATTATTCGGTAGGCTCAACTACCCCTGTGACGGCGTATCCTGCGGGCGCAAGTCCGTACGGGGTATTTGATATGGCTGGCAATGTGAATCAGTGGACTGCGGATGATTTCAAGCCTTATCCGGGCACAAACGCACCCGCTGAAGTGTTCAAAGCTAAGATTGCCCAAGCAAACTCTGCGGTTGACCGGGCGATGAAAGTGGTTGATCTGGTAGTGACCGATAAGCCTTACAAGGTATTGCGTGGTGGATCCTGGAAGGGCGATCCATTTTCTACTTCGTCGTACCACCGGAATTTTTCATGGCCTCATTATGCGTCGGATTTTTTTGGGTTTCGTTGCGCTAAAGATGTTGATGGCGCGTGATGCTGCGGCAGCACGCGATAGTTAAGGGGGATTGCTATGTTGAAAACAAAAGGCCTATTGAGTGGCGCAGCGTTGATGTTGGCCTTTTCGGATGCGGCGTTGGCGCTCGACAGTTATCGTTATCTGCATGTTACGATTGATACGCCGTGGTTTATTTTTCTGTTTTTGGTGCCGCTCGTGTTAAGTCCGTTGATCATCATGGCAATACTGTATTGGTATTTTACCATTCAGAAAAGCAAGAAAAAAGGTAAGGGTGGATTAGAAAAGGTGCCGGGGACATAACCCGGATGTTTCATAAATTTGTTTCATTTGTCGCGCGACAAATGAAACATCCGGGTTAATTACGCATGGCGATAAAAAACGGTAGTATCGTGTCAGTAAGTAGCAGTATTTTTGTATTGTTGGTCGCGCTGATGGCCATGCTGGTTGCCGCGCCTGTCAAGGCGAATGAGAGCCAGCAAGTCATGCAAGGGTTCGTAAATAAAGAGCATGTTGTCAGTGAGCATGTCCTGATTGAGACTAAGCAAAAACACCAGATTCTGTTTTTCATTGGCATTACTTTGCTGGTATTGATTCTTGCCACGGCCTGGTTTGGTATTGCGATGGCGGTGTTTGGGAAGCAGGTGTTTGTGCCACATATGATTTGCGCGGGTGGCACGGTCTTTTTAGCAATGGCGCATGCGGTAACTGCTATTGTGTGGTTTTTTCCTTTCAATTAGGGGTGTTTGCGCAGGACGTATATTCATCCCCTTTCAATCTCGTGTGCCATGTCTTCTAGCCCGCCGCTCAACCCACCGCTGAGCGTTGTTCCCCTTCTGGACGCACCGACGCCGCTACACGGCGTGGGCCGCTGGACGTGGCTGTTGCTCGCCATTTATTTTATTTCTGGCATGACGGGCCTGGCTTATGAAGTGCTGTGGGCGCGCATGCTAAGCCTGCAATTTGGCGTCAGTATTTTTGGCGTGGTGATTACCGTCGCGGCCTTCATGATGGGTTTGGGTGGGGGAAGTCTGCTGGGCGCCCGTTGGGTAGGATGCCCGAGTGCGGTGGGCGCAGGGATGCGCAAGAACCGCCGTTGGGCGCGGCGCTCCTCGTTGCCACCGCTGCTGATCTTCGCCATGCTGGAGGGTGGGGTAGGGCTGTATGCGTTGGGTATCCCCTGGTTGCAGCAAGCGGTGGATGGTGCGTTGGGTGGCGGCGGTACGCAGGCCAGTCTCACGGCTTGGTATGCGCTGCAAGGGGGTGTAGCGTTGCTGTTGCTGTTTGTTCCGGCACTGGCGCTAGGTGCCAGTTTCCCGTTGATGCTAAAGGCGCTGGAGAGCGGGGTGGCGCCATCAGCGGTATCCCCGTTGGCGCGCATGTATGGCCTGAATGCGCTGGGCGGCGCAGTGGGGGCGTTATTGCCGTTGCTGCTGCTGCCCGTGCTGGGTTGGTCCAAGGCGATTTATGTGGTGGCGGGGATTAGCCTGTGCGTGGCGGCCACGGCGTTTTTGCTGTCGTTGCGGTTAGGCCGTCCTCAACAAGCGCTCGTCTCTGAAGCTATTGATAATGCCACACCTCCACCGTCTCTGGCACTGCCGGTTCCAGCATTATCGCTGCTGGCGTATGGCGGCGTGGGGGCGGCGGCGCTGATGCTGCAAGTGGGGTGGACGCGGCTGTTCGGCATGATTTTATTGCGCACTGAATATGTGCTGGCGGTATTGCTGGCGGTGTTCCTGGTGGGTATCGGCGTGGGCAGCCTGGTGGTGCGGTCTGGCAAGCGGGTGGATAGTGCGACCACGACGATATGGTTTGCCATTTTGCCAGTGCTGGCGGGGGGCATGAGTGTGTTGGGCTTGGCCTGTCTGCCGTGGTTGGCTGAATGGGTGGAGCAGGCGCGTTTTACCTCGCTGGCAGACGCGTTGTGGCGGCAAGGTTTGGCGGTGGCAGTGTTGACGTTGCCTGTGACGCTGGTGCTGGGCGCGTGGTTGCCGCTTTTAACGGCACGCCTGGGTGGACACCCTGCCACTGCGCCCTGGTTGTATGGCATAAACTCGCTGGGAGCCGCGCTGGGGGCGATGGCTGCGGGATTTGTGTTGATCCCCTGGTTAGGCACGCCCGCCACGCTGTGCCTTGCTGCGGCGTTGTTATTCGTCTGTGGGTTGGCCTGGGCGCCCAAGACCCTGGCGGCGCGCGCGTCGTCGTGGGGCGCGATGGCCTTGATCGGGGTGTTGGCCTGGCAGGGGCGGCTCTATGAGCTACCGCCAGTGCGCACGCTATTGCCCGTTGCGCAGGCCGGTAGCCAGGATGTTTATTTGCACGAAGACGCCCTCTCGATTACCCATGTTGTCGAGCGACCGGACGGCCAGCGTTTGCTGCTGGCCGATTTGCAGCGCATGGATGCCTCATCTGATCCGACGGCGGTCGAGTCACAGCAAAACCAGGCGCGCTTGCCGCTGTTGCTGCACGCCGCGCCGCGTTCCGTATTATTTCTCGGGTTGGGCACCGGCATATCTGCGGCGGGATCACTGCCTTTTTCCCCGCTGGCGCGCACCGGCGTAGAGCTTTCACAGGGCGCCATCACCGCCGCCAGCGACTGGTTTGCGCCAGTGAATCACAACGTCATGCGCCGGGCAGGACGCCCAAGTGCGGTGGGCGCAGGGATGCGCGAGAACCGCCAACAACTGCGCGTGGTGCGTGACGATGCGCGGCGTTTCCTGCGCAATGATACCGCGTATTACGATGTCATCATCGGCGACCTGTTTCATCCCGACCTGGTCGGGCACAGCGCCTTGTTGTCGGTGCAGCAATTTCAACGTGCGCGGGCGCGCCTGACCGGGCAAGGCGTGTTTGTGCAGTGGCTGGCGCTGAATCAGTTTGATGCCGGTTCGCTCGACATTATCCTGCGCAGTTTCCGTCGCGTCTTCCCTGATGCCGTGGTGTTTATGGACGGCTTTCGCCTCGCCCTGGTGGGCTCGCGTAATGCCTTACAAGGCGCGCCTGCGGTGCTGGGGAATCTGAGTCGCCTCGCGCCCGCTGAGCAAATGGCGGCAACCGGCGGCGAAGGTGCCTGGACCTGGCTGGGACGTTACTGGGGCAGCATTCCGCAAAGCGCAGGACCCGTACAGGATGAATGGGCGCCGCAGATTGAATACCGCCTGCCGCGCGCGCGTTACACTA
>JAGVME010000083.1 GCA_020053945.1 Gammaproteobacteria bacterium | reverse complement strand
TCGACTTGCCTGCGCTGACCATCGCTCAGCTTTATCGTTGCCGCTGGCAGGTCGAACTATTCTTCAAGTGGATCAAACAGCATCTTCGTATCAAACGCTTCTACGGCACTACCGAGAATGCAGTCAAGACGCAAATCTGGGTCGCCATTACGGTTTACGTCTTGGTTGCCATCGTGAAAAAACGGCTCAATACCGAAGCTTCGCTTTACACAATTCTACAAATCCTGAGCCTGACTCTTTTCGAAAAAACACCACTCGATCAATTACTTAAAAATACGGAGATGCAAATGGCCTCACAGCAAAACGATAACCAACTGAATTTATTCAACTAAATTGCCGGACACTACTGATTTAAAATAAAGGAATATCCTGCCATGAAATACAACCAAACAACACGCTGGCTACACGCAGGCATCGCACTGGGTGTAAGCGTACAATTGATTGTCAGCCTGATCATGGATATACCCAAACCCGGCCGCCCATTTACCGGATTGGGTGCGGCAGCATTTGAAGCGCATGAAATCACGGGCATGGCCATCGCGGCGCTGCTGCTGTTGCATTGGCTCGCGTTATTTTCCAACCATATTCCGCTGGGATTGGGCCATTTGTTCCCCTGGTTTTCCAGGCAGCGGCTCTGTACCATGACCGGTGAAATCAAACGACAATGGGCGCAACACCGTCTCGATGACACGCAGCGGATGGGCGCGCTTGCGGGTGCGACGCACGGCCTGGGGTTATTGGTTACCACTGTCATGGCGATAACCGGTGCAGTGCTGTACTTTGGCATGGCGGAAAATGGCGCGATGCCACCGCTGGTCAAAAATATCAAGGAAGTGCATGAGCTGACATCAAATCTATTATGGGCTTACCTGATTGGCCACGTTGGCATAGCGATATTGCATCAATGGCTGGGACACCGTACCCTGGCAGATATGTTTAAGCTGGGGAAATAACTCCACACCACCATGCGCTTATTAATTATTGAAGATGATCAAATGATCGGGGAAAGCATCTGCCATGGCTTGCGTCAGGAAGGTTTCACCGTAGATTGGGTGCGTGATGGCAAGGCAGCGGAATTGGCATTGGCGAATAACGCCTATGCCCTGGCGCTGCTCGATCTGGGCTTGCCGCGTAAATCCGGGCTGGACCTGCTTAAAGAGTTACGCCAGCGTGGCAATCCTTTGCCAATATTGATCATCACGGCGCGTGACTCCGTCAATGACCGCGTGGCTGGGCTGAATAACGGCGCTGATGATTATCTGGTTAAACCCTTTGACCTGAACGAACTGGTCGCGCGCATCCGGGCGTTATTGCGCCGCAATGCAGGGCGCGCGCAATCCCTTCTGGTGTGTGGTGCGTTGAGCCTCAATCCCGTTACCCATGAAGTCACTTATCATGACAGTAACATTACACTGTCAGCACGCGAGTTCGCCTTGCTGCATGCCTTGATGGAAAAACCGGGCGCGGTGCTGTCACGCGTACAGCTCGAAGAAAAATTGTATGGATGGAATGAAGAAGTAGAAAGCAACGCCGTGGAAGTGCATATTCATCACTTGCGAAAAAAATTGGGCATGGAGGCCATCGGCAACGTGCGCGGCGTCGGCTATATGATCAACAAAACCCTATGATCTCCATTCGCCGCCGACTGCTGTTATGGTCATTGCCTGCGCTGCTGGTCACCGGGCTGCTGGCAAGCATAGCGACCTATTTTGAGGCGCGGGATGAAATCGACGAACTATCTGATCAACACCTGCGGCAAATGGCACTGACATTATTGCGCCAGACGCCGCAACCAAACGACACACTTCAAACTACGCCCACGCCCCCTGACCCCGAAGAAGAGAGCCATCTGGCCACCCAAATATGGGATAAAAATGGAAACTTGATCTATAGCGGCATGAGTGGGTCGCCCATGCCGCTATACCTTGCGCAAGGGTTGACTACAATAAATTGGCGTGATCAGCCATGGCGAATATACGCAACTCGCAATGACAAATTGACCGTGCAAGTCGCGCAGCCCATGCACGCCCGGCAGGAAATCACCGCCGAAATCGCCCTGCAGATGCTGACGCCCATCGCCGTGCTGATCCCGGTATTGGCAGTGGTAATCTGGATCGCCATTGGCCAGGGTCTGTTACCCTTACGCCGCCTCACCCGTGAACTTGGCAGGCGTAATGCGCACTCATTGCAACCCTTGCCTGTCGATAGCCTGCCTCTTGAAATTCAGCCTTTGGTAACGGCGTTAAATGATTTGTTACGCCGCCTGGATGGGGCGTTGACACATCAACGCCAGTTTATCGCTGATGCCGCCCATGAACTGCGCACACCACTGACTGCCGTAAGTCTACAAGCGCAGATTGTCGAGCGTGCGCAAAACAGTGCAGAAAGTGTTGCCGCCATGCACACACTTAAGCTTGGCATCGCACGCGCCATTCATCTGGTGCAACAATTATTGACCATGGCGCGCCTGGAACCCGAGGCTGCGCAGCGCCCCTTTATTGAGCTTGATCTGGAAACGCTTGCCAAACAAGTACTGACTGATTATGCGCCTTTGGCCATTGTGAAAAATATCGACTGCGGCGTGGCCCATAGCAAAGCTGCCAACATCATGGGGGACGCTGATAACCTGCGCATCCTGCTCGGCAATCTTATTGACAATGCGATTCACTATACCCCTGCCGGTGGACGTATTGATGTCAGCATCCACACCGCTCACCAGCAGGTATTCCTGGAGATCCAGGATAATGGTTGCGGTATACCTGCCGAAGAACGCACGCGGGTATTTGACCGTTTTTATCGCCGCATGGGCAACAACGCACCGGGCAGCGGCCTGGGACTCGCCATTGTCAAACGCATTGCCGAACACCACCGCGCAGAAATAATGCTGGATGAAGGTATCGGCCACACAGGATTGAAAGTAACGCTGAAATTTCCCATATCCATCACTCAGCCCCACCGCGACGGTTAATAGGATACTCGCCGGTCTTGCCGACAAACGGCAAAACCAGCATCCACGGCAACGTGAGCCGCTTCGGATCACGAAACTGCGTGAGGCCGATGGTCATGCCTTCATGTCCGTGTTCCGGCTGGGCGCGATACGTACCGAATAACCTATCCCACCACGGCAGGTTGAAGCCAAAATTGCTATTGGTCTCACGCGCGATCACCGAGTGATGCACACGGTGCATATCTGGCGTGACCACGAAAAACCGCAACACCTTGTCCACAGCCACGGGAATACGCCAGTTGCTGTGATTAAACATCGCCGTAGCGTTTAATAACACTTCAAAGATCAACACCGCCAACACCGGTGGACCCAGTACGCTGATTACAGCCAGCTTGATCAACATTGATATAACAATCTCGACAGGATGAAAACGCGCTCCGGTCGTTACGTCAAAGTCCAGGTCGGCGTGGTGCATCATGTGCAACCGCCACAAGAGTGGCACCGCATGAAACATCACATGTTGCAGGTAAATTATGAAATCCAGCACCACCACGGCTATCACTACCGCCAGCCAGTAAGGTATCGCAAAATTGTTCAACAAGCCCCAGCCGCGCTCTTCGGCCAGCAGCGCCATGCCCACCGCTGCCAGGGGAAACAACGCGCGCACCGCCAACGTGCTGATAAAAACAATGCCCAGATTACTGAACCAGCGCATACCCTTCGGCATGCCCAGAACCCGGCGCGGCGCCAGCATCTCCGCGACAGCCACCAGGATAAAAACGCCCAGGAATACCCCCAGCCGTATCGCCGCCTCATGGCCTGTCACAAATTCATTCATATTTTTTGTCCTACCCTCGGGCGGGAAACGCTAATTCTTGCGGGAATAAGGCTATCCACCCCCGCCTAATGGGGCATTCAAACCAAGGCAACAAATAGGGTACGGATTTTATGGAATTGGATCTTAAAACTTAGGGCATTATTATCCGCTTTCCGAGGGAGGTTACAATTCCAGTTTCTTTTCCAGGTAATGAATGTTGGTGCCCCCCCCGATAAAGGCGGCGTCATTCAAAATATTCCTATGCAATAGGATGTTGGTGTTGATACCTTCAACAATGACTTCACTGAGCGCAGTACGCATACGCGCCAGCGCTGATTCGCGCGTATCGCCATGCGTGATGAGCTTGCCGATCATGGAGTCATAATGGGGCGGCACTTTATAGCCCGTATAAATATGCGAATCCACGCGCACACCCGGCCCACCGGGGGCATGGTAGCGCGTAATCAGCCCCGGCGAGGGGATGAACTTTACCGAATCTTCAGCATTAATACGGCATTCAATGGCATGTCCACGCATCACGATGTCCTTTTGGCGATGCGATAATTCTTCACCTGCGGCGATGCGTAATTGCTCTTTGACAATATCCACACCCGTCACCATCTCCGTGACAGGATGTTCAACCTGCACGCGCGTATTCATTTCAATGAAATAAAATTCTTCATTTTCGTAGAGAAACTCAAAGGTGCCCGCCCCACGATACCCGATGGTGCGGCAAGCCTTGGCGCAGATCTCACCCATGCTTTTACGCAATTTATCAGACAGCCCGGGCGCTGGTGATTCTTCAAGGACTTTTTGATGGCGGCGCTGCATGGAACAATCGCGCTCACCCAGATGAATGGCATTGCCATGCTGGTCCGCCAACACCTGAAATTCGATGTGGCGTGGATTTTCCAGGAATTTTTCCATGTACACGATGGGATTGCCAAATGCACTGCCTGCTTCGGCACGCGTGAGGGACACCGCCTGGAGCAATGTGGCATCGCTATGCACAACACGCATACCCCGTCCGCCCCCGCCCCCGGCAGCTTTGATAATAACGGGATAACCAATCTTGCGTCCCAACGCGCGGATTTCATTTTCATCTTCCGGCAATGGGCCATCGGAACCAGGCACACATGGCACGCCGGCCTTTTTCATCGCCGCAATCGCCGAGATTTTATCGCCCATCAAACGGATGGTTTCTGGACGGGGGCCAATAAAGATAAAACCACTTTGCTCAACGCGCTCGGCAAAATCAGCATTTTCAGATAAAAATCCATAGCCGGGATGTATCGCCACCGCGTCGGTAACTTCAGCGGCGCTGATCAACGCAGGAATATTCAAATAACTTAATGCGGACGCCGCCGGGCCAATGCACACTGACTCGTCTGCCAACAGCACATGTTTCAGGTCACGGTCAGCGGCAGAATGCACCGCGACAGTTTTAATACCCAATTCGCGGCACGCGCGCAAAATACGCAACGCAATTTCACCACGATTGGCAATAACAACTTTTTCAAGCATTCATCAGGCCTATTATGGAATCATCGGGATCATCAGGAAGAGTACGCCATATCTGGCCTACTCAAATTTATTCAATAATAAACAGCGGTTCACCGTACTCTACAGGCTCCCCGTTTTCAACCAGAATCGCGGCAATGACCCCGGCCTTGTCAGCTTCGATCTGATTGAGCATTTTCATGGCTTCAATAATACATATCACATCGCCGACGTTAACGCGCTGGCCAATTTCAACAAAAGGCTTGCTGCCCGGTGCCGCCGCACGGTAAAACGAACCTACCATGGGCGACTTCACGGTATGCCCCGCGGGCGCGGGTGGCGCCACGGCGGGTGCCGCAGGGGTCGCCACAGAGGCGGCAATGGCCGACATGGAGATCGGCGTCTGGCTATACACCATGGGCACCGCGCCTTGGCTATGGCGGCTGATGCGCACCGTTTCTTCGCCCTCGCGAATTTCAATTTCCGAAATGCCAGACTCTTCCAGCAATTCAATTAATTTTTTGACTTTACGTATATCCATAATCCATCCATTTTATATAAAGTAAGCTCTTTCGATGGTGTATCGCAGGGACCCCCTGAATAAAAATTCCTGCGGCAGTTGCGGAGTATTTAGGTGGCTCTAGCAGGCTGTTGAAAATCTCATTTTCAACAGCCTGCGTGCGGTACACGGAGGTGCCGCCATTTTTCAAGCACGGTTTATGTGCTTGAAAAATGAAGTAAAGTGAAAATAACACTTTTCGCTTTACGGGTTGAAAAAGCCCTTGGAAGGGCTTTTTCAACAACCTGCCAGATACAGCGAGGAATCAAACCCGAAGGGATTGATTCAACTGGCAGGCAATCTGGCCAATGCCGCCTGCAAAGCCAGCTCATAACCCTGTGAACCCAAGCCGCTGATAACTCCCACCGCAAGATCAGAAAAATAGGAGTGGTGGCGAAACGCTTCGCGCGCATACACGTTGGAGAGATGCACTTCGATAAACGGGATTTTTACTGCGCTCAGCGCATCGCGTAACGCCACACTGGTGTGCGTAAAAGCCGCCGGGTTGATGATGATAAACGCCACGGCTTCCTGCTGCCCCACGTGGACACGCTCAACTAAATCATGCTCGGCATTGCTTTGGAAGCACACCAGGGCATGCCCCGCCGCCCGGGCTTGGGATTCCAGACGCGCATTAATTACCGCGAGGGAGGTGTGACCATAATGTTGAGGTTCACGGCCGCCTAATAAATTAAGATTGGGGCCATGCAGCACCAATACTGTCGCCATTTCTATTCTCTGCGTAGCCTATAAAGATTTAAAATTTACAGAAGTTCGACGCAGATAGCAACAAAATTAATGAAATATTAGACTCTACAAGAGGGGCTTGATGATATCTTCAGCAGATCGGCGCGATATTTCACCAATCTGACCATGCACAATTTTACCTTTGCGGTCAATTATGACGGTATAGGGCAATGCCCCGATGGTATTACCGTACAGGGCAGCGATGGTCATGGCGTCATCTTCCCCGATCAGGATCGGATAATTGAACTGGATTTTGGAAGTTTTAGAGAACCCCTGGATCGCCTCCAGATCATCAAACGCCACGCCGACAAATTGCAAACCCTTATCACCGTATTTTTTTTGCAGATCCACAAACGCAGGAATCTCCCGGAGGCAGGGGCCGCACCAGGTCGCCCAAAAGTTAATGACCAGCACTTTACCGTCCCAGGTTTTGATATGCCGCGACACACCCTGCATATCGGGCAATTCAAACGGGGGGCGCGGTGGATGGGCCGATTGCGCAGCGCGCCCCTGGTTAACACTGGGATTAACGCCCGCAGGCGAAGTAGCGTTAGCCTCTTGAATGGCTTGTAGCCCCTTCATGCCCCCCACGCTAACACCGTAGAACAGCAATGCACCCACTATCAGCCGCGTTTTTTTCATAAAAGCCTGTCAGGGTTGGAAGCGAACATTCCCGTCACATGCGCCTTAAATGCGGCGGCGTCCAAAAAGCCCACCAGCCGACGGGTCCGCCTCTCGGCGCCGTCTACGCCAAAAAACATAATGGAGGGCGGGCCAAAAATACCGAAGTGTTTGAGCAACGCTTGATCCTGCGCATCGTTAGCCGTTACATCGGCCTGCAATAATATCATTCCTGCCAACGCTTGTCGTACACCGGGGTCAGCGAACGTCAGCTTTTCCATTTCCTTGCACGACACACACCAGTCGGCATAGAAGTCCAACATCACGGGCTTGCCCTGCGCCTGTGCGGCGTCCAGCTCACGATTAAGGTCAGCCACACCTTTAATGGTTTTAAAGGGCAGGGGTTGCTCCGCCATAGCTGACGCACCGCCCATAAATGCTGCGCCATGCAACGGCCGCAGCACATCTTTACCACCACTCGCAGCCCCCAGCAATACCAAACCGCCATAAATCAACAGCACTACACCTGCGCCTTTCCACAGTTTGCGCCAGCCGCTCGCTTCAGGCGCCAGCTTTTCGAGCGCGCCCATATAGACCGCTGAAATAATCAGTAACACAGCCCATAACACCATAATGATCTGGGGCGGCACAATGCGTTCCAGCATCCACACGCCCACCGCCAGCAGCAACACGCCAAACACCGCTTTGACAGCGTTCATCCAGCCACCGGCACGCGGCAACAGCTTGCCCGCGGACGTGCCTATCGCCAGCAGCGGTAACCCCATGCCCATGCTCAACGCAAACAACGCCGCGCCACCCAATACAGCATCACCACTTTGGCCGATATAAATCAGCGCGCCCGCCAGCGGCGCGGCCAGGCACGGGCCGACGATTAACGCTGACAACAAACCCATCGCCGCCACACCCGTATGGCTACCACTCCGCTGTTTATTGCTCATATCGGCGAGTTTGCCCTGCCAACGGCTGGGGAGTTGTATCTCATAAAACCCAAACATAGACAACGCCAGTAGCACAAACACCGCGACAAAACTGCCCAATATCCACGGATTTTGAAACACGGCTTGCAAATTACCGCCAAACAATCCGGCCAACACCCCAGCGACAGTGTAGGCGAGCGCCATTGCCAGCACATACGTGAGCGACAAGGAAAACGCACGGCGCGTGCTGAGTCCCGCGCCTTGGCCAACAATAATACTGGAAAGAATCGGAATCATCGGGAACATGCACGGCGTGAAGGCCAGTAACACACCCAGACCAAAGAACGTCAACAGGGTGAGCGTGGTGTTGCCGCTGGCCAGCGAGCGGGCGTAACGATCCTGTTCGGGAAGCGCTTCATCCGTGGCGATGTCCGCTACCGCATCCGCAGAAGGCGTCGTTATAAAACCGGCATTACCCGCAGGCAATGTCAGGGTTACCTGCTTGGCAATCGGTGGGTAGCAAAAACCCGCGTCGGCGCAACCCTGATAGCGCACCTCCAGCGTAACTTCCTCAGCAGCCGTGGCAACAGCGCGGGAGATCGGCACATGAAGAGTAATGGGGCGATGGTACACTTCGACGCTGCCGAAGTTGGGGTCGGCCTTCATTTCACCGCGCGGCGCGGTAAATTCCCCCACGGTAATCCCAGACGGAGTAACAGCCGTGCCGCCCGGCGTCGCTGCAGCGGTGATGCCGAATTTATTGCGGTAAAGATAATACCCTGGGGCGATGTCCCAACGCGCGCGCACCGTGGAAGCATTAACGGCATCCACCGTCAAAATAAACGCCTGTTCAGGATCGAGAAACTCCTTGGAAGGAGCTGAAGACAGGCCAAACCGCTGCGCCAGGGTGCCCAGTATGCCATTCCCAGGCGCATCTGTGGCAGATACGGTGAGCGGCATTACGGCGCCCAGAACCGCCAGCCACACCATCAACAATAGCCGCATTTATTAAAATCCAATTAAAATCAACTCATTGCAGCCAAATATCACCGCGCTCAATCTTCCACATCTTCCACGCCCAACCAGTCCAAATAATCTGGCAGACCCGCGCTTATGGAGACAGCAATAATCTCAGGAAGTTCATAAGGGTGGAGTTCGAGGATGGTTTCTTCGATGGTCTCGTAATCGGAAGCCATGGCTTTAATCAGCAGCAGGTGCTCCTGGCTGGTGGTCCGCTGGCCTTCCCATAGATACACCGAACGGACGCCGGGAATGATATTCACGCAGGCCGCCAGCTCTTCATCCACCAAGGTATTGGCGATCGCTTCCGCCGTCACCAGGTCGGGACAGGTATTCAGGATGATGTAATATTCCTGGCTCATATTGCTAAAGATACCGCATTAAAGGGTGGGTGGCAAAAGCTAATAATGGCATTTTTCAAGAAATATCTTGACGTAGGAATTCAAAAGGTTATCATTATTAGCACTCGTCACTGGTGAGTGCTAATAATCCACCAGCAACGCTTTTTGGCAAGCTTTACTGTTACACTAAATCAAGGAGATATCATATGAAAATCAGTCCGTTACATGACCGTGTCATTATCCGCCGGCTTGAAGAAGAACGCAAATCCGCCGGGGGTATCCTGATTCCTGATGCCGCTGCCGAAAAACCGAGCCGTGGTGAAGTGGTCGCCGTGGGCAAAGGCAAGCCGTTGGATAACGGCGATGTGCGCGCGTTGGGCGTTAAAGTGGGCAACAAGGTATTGTTCGGCAAATATTCTGGCAGCGAAGTGAAAGTAGATGGCCAGGATTTACTGGTAATGCGTGAAGAAGACATCATTGGCATTATCGAAGACTAAACTTTATCTATATAGATGCGATTTAAAGCGCGTTTCGCGCTAACTTGCACTATACAAAATATTTTTCCCAATGAACTTATTAGAGGAATAAAGACATGGCAGCTAAAGACGTAAAATTTGGTGATGATGCCCGTGTGCGTATGGTACGTGGCGTAAACATCCTGGCTAACGCCGTTAAAGTAACCTTGGGCCCGAAGGGCCGTAACGTGGTTCTGGAAAAGAGCTACGGCGCCCCCACCATCACCAAAGACGGTGTATCGGTAGCCAAGGAAATTGAACTGGAAGACCGGTTTGAAAACATGGGCGCGCAGATGGTGAAGGAAGTCGCTTCACAGACCTCCGACATCGCGGGCGATGGCACCACCACCGCTACCGTGCTGGCTCAGGCGATTCTGCGTGAAGGCATGAAGGCCGTTGCTTCCGGCATGAACCCCATGGATTTGAAGCGTGGTATCGACAAGGCCGTGATTGCCGCCGTTGAAGAACTGAAGAAGATTTCCAAGCCTTGCACCGATGACAAGTCGATTGCACAGGTAGGCACGATTTCCGCTAATGCCGACGAAGCTATCGGCCGCATCATTGCCGATGCCATGGCTAAAGTGGGCAAAGAAGGCGTGATCACCGTGGAAGAAGGTTCCGGCCTGGAAAACGAGCTGGATGTCGTAGAAGGCATGCAGTTTGACCGTGGTTATCTGTCCCCGTACTTCATCAACAACCAGCAGAACATGAGCGCCGAAATCGAAGACGCGCTGATTCTGGTGTACGACAAGAAGATCTCCAACATCCGTGAAATGCTGCCCGTTCTGGAAAGCGTTGCCAAAGCTGGCAAGCAATTGTTCATCATTGCTGAAGATGTGGAAGGCGAAGCGTTGGCAACCCTGGTGGTCAACAATATCCGTGGCATCGTCAAGGTCTGCGCCGTTAAGGCTCCGGGCTTCGGCGACCGTCGCAAGGCGATGTTGCAGGATATCGCAATTCTCACCGGTGCAACTTTGATTGCCGAAGAATTGGGTTTGACCCTGGAAAAAGCGACTCTGAAGGATCTGGGTCGTGCCAAGCGCATTATCGTCACCAAAGACAACTCCACCATCATTGATGGCCATGGCAAACGTGAAGACATCGAAGCGCGCGTCAAACAGGTTCGCGCCCAGATCGAAGACACCAGCTCCGATTACGACCGTGAGAAACTGCAGGAACGCGTTGCCAAGCTGGCAGGCGGTGTTGCCGTTATCAAAGTAGGTGCTGCCACCGAAATGGAAATGAAAGAGAAGAAAGCACGCGTTGAAGACGCGCTGCACGCAACCCGTGCGGCCGTTGAAGAAGGCGTGGTACCAGGCGGTGGTGTTGCGTTGATCCGCGCCATTGTTGCCATCAAGAATCTCAAGGGCGACAATCATGACCAGGACGTGGGCATTGCGATTGCGCGCCGTTCCATGGAAGAGCCATTACGCCAGATCGTTGCGAATGCTGGTGGTGAAGGTTCCGTGGTGCTCGACAAAGTGGCCGCGGGCAAAACCAATTATGGTTACAATGCCGCGACTGGCGAGTACGGTGACATGATCGACATGGGTATTCTCGACCCGACCAAGGTAACGCGTTCCGCATTGCAGAACGCCGCCTCCGTGGCCGGCTTGATGATCACCACTGAAGCCATGATTGCCGAGATGCCGAAGGACGATAAAGCACCTGCTGGCGGCGGTGGCGGTGGTATGGGCGGCATGGGTGACATGGGCATGATGTAAGCCCGAACCCTGCTGCGTAGTAACACGCCGCAAACAAAAAGCCCCGCCAGCGATGGCGGGGCTTTTTTTATTGCCTTGTTGCCGCCGTGTACATCACGCACCCGCATGACAACAGGTGGGGCAGTTGGACTGCCCACATGCTACAATCAGAAAAATCCAGCATCAAAACCAACAAGACGCAAGGCAAACCGGCAAGTGCGGCCCGGAAAAGCGGGGGGGGTAATGTCAAACTTTTCGGTGTTGAGCCAGCACGACGAGCAACTGCTCCGTCTGGGCATGCTCGCCGAAAAATATTTCGCCGACGATCCCAACACCTGCCTGCTCAAGCTGCGCCAACTGGCCGAATCCCTGGCCCAAATGCTGGCAGCGCGCACCGGCCTTTATGTCACCCCGGAAGAAACTCAGCATGACCTCCTGCGCCGATTGCAGGACAGCGGCATCCTGCCACGCGAGGTTTTCCAGATGTTCGGCGAGGTGCGCCGTGCCGGCAATGCAGCCAGCCACGCCCTATCAGGCGACCATCGCACTGCGTTGACGGCGATCAAGCTCACTTGGCAACTGGGTCTGTGGTTCCACCGCACCTTCAAGGACTCGGGCTACAAATCCGGCCCCTTCATCCCGCCGCAGCCACCCAAGGACGAAAACGCAGAACTGCGTGCTGAAATGGCACGCCTCAACCAGGCGCTTGCTGATTACCGGGCTACCCATGCCCAGGTGGCAGAAAAATTGAGCGCTACCGAAGTCAGCCTGCGCGAAGCTAAGGACGAGCAGGCCTTTTGGGAAAGCATGGCCGCCGAAACGGAGCAGGCCAAGCTCACGCTCGAAAAAAGTCTGGCCGAAAAGCAGAGCATCGCCGCTGCACAACCCAAAGATGCCTTCGTTAAACTGCTCACCGCCGCCAAGTCAGCCGCCAGCGCGGTGCAACTGGATGAAGCCGATACCCGCAAACTAATCGATGAGCAACTGAGCCAAGCCGGATGGGAAGCTGATTCAAGCGCGCTCAAATACGGCAAGGGCACCCGCCCGGAAAAGAACCGCAACCGCGCCATTGCCGAATGGCCCACCGAAAGCGGCCCAGCGGATTATGTACTGTTCATCGGCTTGACTCCCGTGGCAGTGATCGAAGCCAAGCGCAAGAATGTCGATGTCTCCAGCGCATTGCAGCAAGCCAAGCGCTATAGCCGCAACTTCACACCCAGCGCCGAAACCACGCTGCCCGCAGAAAACTGGGGCCGCGATGCCACTTACCGCATCCCGTTTGCCTTTTCATCCAATGGCCGCCCCTTCCTGCGCCAGCTCATCAACAAGAGTGGTATCTGGTTCTGCGACCTGCGTCGCGAAGATAATCATGGTCACCCACTCGATGGCTGGTACACGCCCGAGGGCTTGGCCGGGCTGATCAAACGCGATGAAGTCAAGGCTCACGAGCAACTCGCGAACACACCGTTTAACTATGGCTTTCCGCTACGCCACTATCAGCAAGAGGCGATACTCGCCGCAGAGCAGGCCATCAAGGATGAACAACGCGAAATGCTGCTCGCTATGGCCACCGGTACCGGCAAGACCAAAACCTGCATCGCCTTAATCTATCGCCTGCTCAAGGCCCAGCGTTTTCGCCGCATTCTCTTCCTGGTTGACCGCTCAGCCCTGGGTGAGCAGGCCGCTAACGCCTTCAAAGACACCCGCATGGAAAACCTTCAGACCTTCGCCAACACCTTCGGCATCAAGGAGCTGGAAGAGCAAGCGCCAGACACGGAAACCGCAGTGCACATCGCCACCGTGCAAGGCATGGTGCAACGCCTGCTGTTCGCCGCCGAGGTCGCCACACCGCCCGCTGTTGATCAATACGACTGCATCGTGGTGGATGAGTGCCATCGCGGTTATCTGCTCGACCGTGAACTTTCCGACACCGAAATGACCTTCCGTGGCTATGAAGATTACATCTCCAAGTACCGCCGCGTGCTGGATTACTTCGACGCCTGCAAGATCGGACTCACTGCTACGCCAGCACTGCACACCTCGAAAATTTTTGGGCCGCCGATCTACACTTATAGCTACCGTGAAGCAGTCATCGACGGCTATCTCATCGACTACGAACCGCCCGTACAGATCTACACAGATCTTTCCAAGCAAGGCATCAAATGGCGGATTGGTGACATGGTTCAGGTCTATGATGCCAAACGCAACCAGATCGACTTGTTCAAAACGCCGGATGAAATCAACATCGACGTCGATGGATTCAATCGCAAAGTCATTACCGAGCCATTTAACCGCGTCATCTGCGAATACCTTGCAACCGAACTCGACCCCAGCACCCAGCAGAAGACGCTGATTTTTTGCGTAACCGATGCCCACGCAGACATGGTCGTCGACCTGCTCAAAACAGCGTTCAAGCAGCAATATGGCAGCGTCGAAGACGACGCGGTGATCAAGATCACCGGCGCGGCCGACAAACCGTTACAACTCATCCGCCGTTACAAGAACGAGCGCAGCCCGAATGTCGCCGTCACCGTCGACTTGCTCACCACCGGCATAGACGTGCCTGAAATCTGCAACCTCGTATTCCTGCGCCAAGTGAACAGCCGCATCTTGTTCGATCAGATGTTAGGACGCGCGACGCGTTTGTGCGACGCCATTGGCAAAGAGACCTTTCGGGTCTTCGATGCCGTGCAAATTTTCGCCGCGCTAAAAAACATGACGGCCATGCAGCCCGTGGTGGTCGATCCCAAGATCAGCTTCACCCAGTTAACCCAAGAGCTAACTACCGTCACCGACGATGAGTCGCGAAGCTTGGTGCGTGACCAGTTCGTCGCCAAACTGCAACGCAAGAAGCGGCACCTCTCTGAAAAGGCGGCACAAGACTTCGAAACCCGTGCCGGTATGCCGCCCGACGCCTTCATAAAAAAATTGCGCACGATGCCGTTGGCAGAAGTTGCCGCATGGTTTACCCAAAACCCCGACCTCGGCGAAATTCTCGATCGCAAAGGCGAAGGCAGCGCGCCGCCGCAGTTTATCTCCAACCATACGGACCAATTGCACAGCGTCGAGCGCGGCTACGGCCAAGGCAAGAAACCCGGCGATTACATCAAAGAATTCACGGCGTATATTCAAAGCCACAGCAACGACATCCCCGCGCTGCTGACCGTGCTCACCCGTCCGCGTGAACTCACGCGTAAACAACTGCGCGAGTTAGTATTGGCCTTGGATAAAGCAGGATACACCGAAACCAATCTTGCCACGGCATGGCGCGAGACTACCAACCAAAACATCGCCGCCCGTATCGTCGGTTACATTCGCCAAGCGGCCATCGGCGATGCGCTGATACCCTACGAACAACGCGTCGACCATGCGCTGCAGACCATTATGGCCTCGAAAAGCTGGACCACGCCGCAACGCCTATGGCTGCAAACAATTGCTGCGCAGACCAAGGCCAACTTGCTGGTCGACCGCGCCGCCTTCGACGACCCCGATCTGGTATTCAAACGCGAAGGCGGCGGCTTCGCCCGCCTCGACCGCATTTTTGGCGGAGAACTCCAACACGTGTTGGAAGCCTTCCATGATTCACTCTGGCAGCCCGCCGCCTAAACAAATAGAAAGTAGGAATAACAAGTACAATGAGCAACGTCACACACGACATCGTCGGCAAACTCTGGAACCTCTGCAACGTCCTCAAGGACGATGGCGTCACCTACCATCAGTACGTCACCGAGCTGACCTATCTGCTGTTTCTCAAAATGGCAAAGGAAACGGATACCCAAGACCAGCTACCCAAAGGTTATCGCTGGAGCGACCTTGAAAAACTCGCTGCACCGGATCGCCTGGAGTTTTACAAAATATTACTCATCCACCTCGGCAGAAATGGCTCTATGCTGGTGAAGGAAATTTTCGCCAACGCCAACTCCTTCCTGAAAAAGCCCGCCACGCTTTCCACGCTGGTCACGGAAATCGACAAGCTTGACTGGTACAGCGCCCGCCGGGAAGGCTTGGGCGACCTTTACGAAGGCTTACTGGAAAAGAACGCCAACGAAAAGAAGTCCGGTGCCGGCCAGTACTTCACCCCGCGTGTGCTCATCGACAGCATGGTGGCGTTGATGAAACCTGAACTGAAAGACATCATCCAGGACCCGGCGGCAGGCACCGGTGGCTTTCTCATCACCGCCAACCACTACCTGCGTGAACACACCAACCCGGATGGTTGGACCGAAGCGCAGCAGAAAAAATACCGCCGCAATACCTTCTACGGCATGGAGCACGTGCAGGACACGCACCGCTTGGCGTTGATGAATTTAATGCTGCACGGCATCGACTCCGATCCAGAAGCGGGCGGCATTCATTACGGCGACACGCTGAGTCCGGAAGGCGAAGCCCTGCCCAAGGCCTCGCTGATTCTCACTAACCCACCTTTCGGCACCAAGAAGGGAGGCGGCCTGCCATCCCGTGACGACTTCACTTATCCCACCAGCAACAAGCAGTTTGCCTTTCTCCAGCACATCTACCGTGGTCTTAAACCGGGTGGCCGTGCCGCCGTAGTGCTGCCAGATAATGTGCTGTTTGAGAGCAATGTCGGTGCCGACATCCGCCGCGACCTGATGGAAAAATGTAACTTGCACACCATCCTGCGCCTGCCCACCGGCATCTTCTACGCACAAGGCGTGAAGACCAATGTGCTGTTCTTTACGCGCGGCGAGAAAGACAAAAGCAACACCAAAGAAGTGTGGGTCTACGATTTGCGCGCCAACATGCCGCAGTATGGAAAGCGCACCCAACTTACCCGCGAGCACTTTACCGAGTTCGAAGCGGCGTTCGGCGACGATCCACTCGGCGGCGCCAAGGCGCTCGCCAAACGCAAAGACGCTGGCGATCAAGGCCGTTTCCGCAAATTTACCCGAGAAGAAATCTTCACTCGCGGCGATAGCTTGGACATCGCATGGCTCAAGGACGGCAGTGCCACCGACGCGCAAGACCTGCCGGAACCGGCTCTGCTAGCGCAGGAAGCGATGGGCGAACTGGAAGCGGCGCTGGACGAGTTGCGCGGGATATTGGAGGAATTGGGCGAGGATGTTGAAGAGGTGGAGGCGTGAGCAATTTGCCGAATGGCTGGGTTCACGCACCACTCAAATCACTACTTTCTTCTGATGGAATTTTCTCAGATGGCGATTGGATTGAAAGCAAAGACCAAGACCCAAATGGTTCAATTCGACTGCTGCAATTAGCGGACATTGGTGATGGCTATTTTGTTGATAAGTCATCAAGGTTTGTTAATGAAGAAAAATTTGCCGCATTAAACTGCACTGAATTGAAAACCGGGGATGTTTTGATTGCGCGGATGCCCGACCCATTGGGAAGAGCGTGTTTATTGCCTGAAATGTCTCAACCATGTATTACGGTCGTGGATGTGGCGGTATTCCGAACCGGAAAAGAATGTGCCTCTAACAAGTGGTTGATGAATGTTATTAATTCGCCGCAACTGCGCACGTTCATGGAAACCAATTCATCGGGTACGACACGTAAGCGAATTGCAAGAGGCAAGCTCACTGATATGGAACTGCACGTTCCGCCAATCAATGAACAAAAACGCATCGCCGACAAACTCGATGCTGTTCTGGCTCGGGTGGACTCCTGCCGCGACCGCCTCGACCGCTTACCCCTCATCCTCAAACGCTTCCGCCAATCCGTCCTCGCCGCCGCCACCTCCGGCAAGTTGACGGAGACGTGGCGTGTTTTTCACCATGCGGATTCTTGGCAACAAACACATCTTCGTGAGCTTGCTATTTTAATTACCAAGGGCGCCTCACCCAACTGGCAGGGTATCTCGTATGTAGATGCAGGCGCTGGGGCCACATTGTTTGTGACAAGCCAAAACGTCCGAGATATGCGCATGGATATTTCCGAGCCAAAATACGTTGATTCAGCATTCAATCAAGCTCAGCGCCGCTCTGTTTTACAAAGAGGCGACCTGCTAACAAACATCGTCGGTGCCTCGATTGGTCGTAGTGCAATTTACGATTCGGATGAATTAACGAACATCAATCAGGCAGTTTGCTTAATACGTTTAAAGGAAGACGTGGAGCGTAAATTCATGCTTTATGTCCTCAGTACGCCTGTAACTCTTGAATTCATGAACCTTGAGAAGGTGGATGTGGCAAGGGCAAATCTTAGTTTGGTGGATATAGGAAATGTACCAGTAGAGTTGCCAACTAGAGCCGAACAAACCGAAATTGTACGCCGCGTCGAATCCCTGTTCGCTTACGCAGATCGCCTCGAAGCACGCTACACCGCCGCTCGCAGCCAGGTAGAAAAACTCACCCCAGCCACGATCGCCAAAGCCTTTCGCGGCGAACTGGTGCCGCAAGACCCAAACGATGAACCTGCGTCCGTGTTGTTGGAACGCATTCGCACCGCACACAATAGTCAGTTAACCAACAAGCCTAAGCGCGGCCACCGGAAGCCGGGGTAATCAGATGCACATTCAACCTTTGATCCAAACAGCCCTGTTCGACGTGGCCGATTGGGAGGTTGATGCGGAATTCGGCGTGTTTCCACAAGGAGCGCGCGCCAAGGATGCTGTGTTCGCGCCAGATCAGCCTCCCGAACCGGTGATCTCACCCAAAAGGCGTTACCTCTTCAAACGGTCAAAGAAAAGCTACCCAGATCAGTTCTGGGGTGAGGTCGTTGCCTACCGGGTGGGTTGTTTGCTGGGGGTGCAGGTGCCTCCAGCCTTCGCTGCCTGGAATTCACAGACGGGGCATTGTGCCGCCCTGATCGAGTGGTTTTACGATGGCAGCGAAGCTTTCGTGATGGCTGGCGATTTTCTCCAGAAGATGCATAGTGATTTTGACAGAAAGCATGGGACACAGCACAATTTGCTTGATAATATGCGGCTCCTTCGGACAATCGCGTACCACAAGCTGCTTGAGCCTGGCTGGCGGCAATGGTGGATTGATGCGCTGCTATTTGATGCTCTCATTGGCAACACTGATCGCCATCAGGATAACTGGGGCTTTATCTTTTACCGTGCGGGGCAGGAGACTCGATGTAGACTGGCTCCCCTGTTCGATAACGGAACAAGTTTGGGACACGAGCGATTCACAAGTCACATAGGTAACTGGAACGATGGAAACTATGGGCGCTATATCGCAAACGGTACGCACCATGTAAAATGGTCGCTCAGCGATGATATACCGTTGCGGGGCCACATCTCCTTGCTTACACGTGCACTGGATGAATGGCCGGAAACCCGCGAGGCTACGCGTGCCAAACTGAATTTTTCATCTTGCGAATTGTCCCACACGATCAGGGATTTGGTTCAGCTTACGGCCACTGTACCACTCACTGCCGAGAGGCTAACATTTATGCTGGCACTGCTTGCGCGTCGATTAGCTCTGTTGAAAGAATTGCTGCAATGAATATATTACATCATATAGTTGAACCGTCCCGCCTGCTAATGACCTGGCAGCCGCAGGACGAGGCCGCGCCGTCGCGCACGCGCCGAATAATCGGCGAAGTATGCGTTGAGCCAGATCGTCAGATTGTTTTTCGTTATCTCAAGGATACGCCCGATTTCGAGGAGGCTTGCAAGGTAGGCTTTAAGGGCTTTCCCGCGTTTCGCCTTGAAGATGTAGAAACACGCCAAGGTGTAATTGAGTCGTTGACGCGTCGTTTGCCACCCCGTAAGCGCGAGGATTTTGCCGATTTTCTCGCACAGCATCGGCTTCCCGCACCATTTAACTACTCCGACTTGGCATTGCTTGGGTACACCGGCGCCCGCTTGCCCAGCGACGGGTTTGCCTTGGCACCCGATTTCCCCGAAGATGCAGTGCCATGTGATTACCTGATGGAAGTTGCAGGGCTGCGCCATGTACCCGGCACTGATGTGACACGCATTCACGTAGGAGACGCGGTTACCTTTGAGGTTGACCCCGCAAACCCAGTCGACCAAGATGCCTTGCTGGTAAGGTGCCAGGGGCAGAAAATCGGCTATGTTAACCGTGCGCTTAGAGCCACTTTTCATTGTTGGCTTCGTGCTCACCAAGTCTCGGCCAGGGTTGAGAAGCTTAATGGTAAGCCAGAGCGCCCGCTAGTCTATGTCATGGTTAGCGTGAACTGATTTTCTATACATGTGGACTCATAGCAATTTTGCCACCTGAATAATAACGACAGATAACGCATCAATAGCAATAAAAACAATTAGGGATAAGCTTCTTGTTTTCATGAGATCATTTTCGGCTGATCACCTCAAAAGCTGGTTCAATTCAACGCCTATAGTTTATTATCCGCGCTCCAGATAACAACGCGAAATAAACAATAATATGCTTAATAAACAATATGGTATGTGGCGCGTTATTATCTTGGGGTTGAAGGCCGCCCCCATGTATTCCAGAAATGAACGGCCAGAACAATGCTCGATGACCTAATCTCCCGCGCTATCCTCGAAAACCTCGCAGGCACCACCGCCTTCCAGCGCGGCGAGGAATATTTTTCCATCGGTGCCGTCGGACACATACGGGCTTCCGACAACAAGATCACCGCCAGAGTTGAAGGCACGGAAACCTACCAGGTCGAGCTGTGGGATGATGATGGCGATCTAGCCTACGATTGCACCTGCCCGCGTGCGGCAGATGGCTATTTCTGCAAGCATTGCGTAGCCGTCGGATTGGCGTGGCTGGCCGAGAATTCCGCCACACCAAAATCCGGCGTTGCATCCGGCAAGAAGAAGCGACGCGATCCGTGGCGCGACATCAAGGAGTATCTGACCACGCAGCCGCCGGAAACCTTGATCGAGCTGTTGCTGGACGTGGCCCAGCGCGACGATCGGCTCTACCAGTCGCTGTTGCTCAAGGCCGAGCGTGCCGGTGGCGGCGGGAACACCCGCAGCAGCGGGGGAAATATGGTCAAGGCGTATCAAAAGGCAATCAACGGTGCGACGCGCATCCACGGTTTTATCGACTGGCAAGAGGTGAGTACCTACGCTGGCAATATCGACCAGGTGGCGGATTCTCTGGCGGAATTGCTCAAGCCTGACACGGCCGCCCTGCTGGTCGAACTGACCGAATACGCCATTGAGCGAGTCGAGAACTCACTGGAACAGGTTGACGACTCGAACGGCGAGATCGGCAGCATCGTCTATCGTCTGGGCGAATTGCATCTTAAGGCTTGTTTGATGGCCAGCCCCGAACCGGCAGGGCTGGCCGAGCGTCTATTCCGGCTCGAGACGACGCTACCGTTCGGCCTGTGCAGCTTCGATGCTGCCACTTATGGCGATGCCCTCGGTAAGGAAGGTCTGCGCCGATATCGAGAACTGGCGGAAGCTGAGTGGCACAAGCTCAAGCCACAGGACGCGAAGGACAGCTACGATACGCACCGGGCAACAATCACCCGCATCATGGAGCAGTTGGCCGAGGCGAGTGGCGATGTCGAGGAACTGATTGCGATCAAATCACAGGATCTTTCTTCGGGCTATCGCTATCTCGACATCGCCGAAATCTGGATCAAGGCCAAGCAGCCGGACAAAGCGCTGGAATGGGCGGAACGTGGCCTGAAGGCTTTTCCTGATCGGCCCGATAACCGGCTGCGGGATTTTCTGGTGGACGCCTACCTCAAGCGCAAACGCAATGATGAGGCGCTGCAACTGACCTGGGTTCAATTCGAAGAGCGGCCAAGCCTTGAGCACTATAAAAAACTGCACAATATTGCCGGCACGCTCGGCCTCTGGCCGGAGCAGCGTAATCGAGCACTGACATGGGTTGCCGAGGTGATTGCGCGCGAGGCAAACACAACGAGCCGCTGGAAACCGAAACCATCGGCTCCCAACACCTCGCTGCGGGTGGAAATCGCGTTGTGGGAACAGGATTTGGATGCGGCCTGGTCAGCCGCACATGAAGGCGCCTGTGAGCGCAGTCTACTCATCACGTTGGCCGGAAAACTCGAAGCTTCGCGCCCCGGTGATACCATCAGCCTCTACCGCCGCGTGGTGCCGCCCATCGTCGAACAGACCAACAACACCGCTTACGATGAGGCGATCAAACTAATTCGCAGGGTGGGTGGGTTGATGAAAGTACAAAACCAGCCACGGCAATTCAGCGACTACCTGGCAGAGTTACGTGTACAGTTCAAACCAAAGCGGAATTTTATCAAATTGCTGGATGAGGTGGCACGGGGTGCTGCGAAATAAGCACCCATCCATCCATATCACGGCGACCCCTGTGCTCTATTCCAACGACAACGACAATCCGCCCTTGGCGCCCGCTGCAGTTCCGTCAGATTCTTCCACAATACTTAAAGAAGTCTCCTCCGCTTGTTTGCCACCCTGTTTTTCTTCAAGGCTGATGCGCAACCGCAAGTTGTTTTGTGAGTCGGCATTACGCAATGCTTCCTCAAGTGTAATGTGGCCCGCCTTATAAATATGGTACAGCGCCGCATCGAATGTTTGCATGCCGATATTTTCGGATTTTTGCATGACTTCCTTGATTTTGTTCATTTCACCCTTGAGAATCAAATCACAAACCAACGGTGTCCCCAGCAATATTTCAACCGCGACGACACGCTTACCATCTATGGTGGGAATCAGCCGTTGGGAGATAATGGCGCGGACGTTTAAGGATAAATCCATCAATAATTGGTTACGGCGCTCTTCGGGGAAAAAGTTAATGATACGGTCCAATGCCTGGTTGGCATTATTGGCGTGCAATGTGGATATCGCCAGATGGCCGGTTTCGGCAAACGCGACGGCATGTTCCATGGTTTCACGCTCACGAACCTCACCAATCAAGATGACATCCGGCGCCTGCCGCAGGGTATTCTTGAGGGCGTCTTCATAGCTGTCGGTATCCACCCCCACTTCGCGCTGGTTGACGATGGATTTTTTGTGCTTGTGCACAAATTCGATGGGGTCTTCGATGGTAATGATGTGCCCGGCGCTATTGGCGTTACGGTAGTCAATAAGCGATGCCAATGAAGTGGATTTACCCGACCCGGTACCCCCGACAAACAGGATCAAACCGCGTTTCTGCATGATGATCTTCGCTAAAATCGGCGGCAGGTTCAATGAAGCCATATCAGGAATTTGCAGCTTGATGTTACGTACCACCATGGCAACCTGGTTGCGCTGTTTGAAAATATTGACGCGGAAACGGCCCACGCCCGGCTCGGAAATCGCCAAGTTCATTTCGGGCTTGGCCTCGAAAGCGGCAACCTGCTCCTTATCCATTACTTTGTAAGCGATTTCCTTGACCATACCCCCCGCCATCGGCACCGGCTCCAGATGCGTAAGCACGCCATGCACTTTCAATGTAGGCGGCGCGCCCGTGGTAAGGTACAGGTCTGACCCGTCTTTCATAACCATGATCTTCAAAAAATCCTTAAAATCCATTCTTCATGTCTCCGGTGCGGCCATTTCTGGAAAGCCTTGTTATGCATCAATATCGGCAAAAAAACCCTACACCTTGAGATGTAGGCGCCAAGAATGCGAGAATGGCAGAATGACCCCATCTGTCCCCTCCCCCACGCCTATAAAACTGCCTGACATACTCCAGGCCAAAGCGCTGAATTATCGGGCAAATGTGGCTGCAGCCGCGCTTACACAAGGCATTCAACTGCCTGAACTCCCTGATAAAGTTGACATGGTATGGGCGTGCAGCGATTGGCTTGCCGAGCAGTGCGTCCGCTCTCCGCGAATGCTCAATGATTTGTTGCGCAGCGGTGATTTACAGCGCGCCTACGTACCCGGCGAACACCGTAATAACTGTTTGGCGGCGGTCAATCGCAGCAACAATGAGCAGATTCTGGGAGCCGCATTGCGCGATGTTGCGCGCCGTGAGAAAGCGCGCATTGCCTGGCGTGACTTGGCAGGCTGGGCCAACCTTGACGAAACCTTACGTGAATTATCGTGGCTGGCAGACGCGTGCCTGGATGTGGCGTTGCAACGCCTGCATGAATGGCTGCGCGCAGAGCAAGGCACCGCGTATGGCGGCGATGGCGCGCCGCAACAGATGGTGGTACTGGGCATGGGTAAATTGGGCGGGAGTGAATTGAATTTTTCATCCGATATTGACCTGATTTTCACTTACCCCGACGACGGCCAGGCCGACGGCCCGCGCCACCTAAGTAATCAGGAATATTTCACGCGCCTGGGGCAACGCCTGATCAATGCCCTGGGCGATATCACCGCCGAAGGTTTTGTGTTTCGCGTGGATATGCGCTTGCGGCCCTATGGTGAAAGCGGCCCGCTGGCGGTGAGTTTTGATGCCCTGGAGGAATATTATCAAACCCACGGCCGCGAGTGGGAGCGCTATGCGCTCATCAAGGCGCGCGCGGTGGCGGGTAACGTGGCGGCGGGAGAGCAGGCGTTGCAGCGGTTACGCCCGTTTGTGTACCGCCGCTATCTGGATTATGGCACGTTTGAAGCATTGCGTGAGATGAAGGAGATGATCCGCAGCGAGGTCGGGCGCAAAGGATTGCAGGGTAATATCAAGCTCGGTCCCGGCGGTATCCGCGAAATTGAATTCATTGGCCAGGCGTTTCAATTGATCCGCGGTGGGCGCGAACCGGTATTACAATCACGGCAAATTTTGCGCACGCTGGACCAACTCGCGCAGCGCGGCCATCTGCCCCACTATGTCAGCCACGACCTGCATGAAGCTTATGTTTTCTTGCGCCGCGCCGAAAATCGCCTGCAAGAACTGGCGGACCAACAAACACATAGTTTGCCGGTGGAACCCATACCGCGCGCGCAATTGGCCGTAGCGATGAATTATGCGGACTGGGAAAGTTTTTCACACGCGCTCGACCAGCACACGAAGCGGGTACAAGAATATTTTGACCAGGTTTTTGTTGCGCCGCAGACGCATGACCATTCCCCTGCCTCCGGCGCGCCTGACCTGACCGCGCTCTGGCGGGGGAGTCTTACTGAAACCCAGGCGCACAGCGTGCTGGCCACAGCGGACTTTGATGATGTTGCCGAAGCCGCGCGCTTATGCGCACGCCTGCGCGAAGGCCACACGTATCGCGCCCTGAGCAATCAAGGCCGCACGCGCATGGATCGCCTGATGCCCCTGCTGCTCGGCGCCATCAGCGCAACGCCGCGCCCCACCACCACCTTGCTGCGCCTGATCCAAATA
>JAGVME010000011.1 GCA_020053945.1 Gammaproteobacteria bacterium | reverse complement strand
TGTAACGTTGCCCGCAGTGAAAGTGATTCCACCGCCACCGAACAACGTAGCGGCATTTGGGTTAACGCTTCCTTGCTGTTTGGACTACCAACAATTACTTTTGTGCTGCAACATGAGCTGGTGCGTTCCACCGAATACGGCACGGCCCTATCGGCGCTGGTATTGGCGGGTTTCTACGTGCTGCTGGCCCTGTCGATACGTTCGCGTCCGCGTATGTCCACCCTTTTTGATGCCACCCTGGCGATCAGCATAGTGTTCCTCACGCTGGTGATTCCCTTCGCGCTTGATGCGCGTAGCACCGCCGGGGCATGGGCGCTCGAAGGCGCAGGCCTGGTGTGGCTGGGCTTTCGCCAGGGGCGGGGTAGGGCACGGGTTTTCGGCTATGCGCTGCTGCTGCTCGCAGGTTTCTCGATGGGGTTCGCCTACGAGCGTTTTGGGACGCCCACGAACGTGTTCAATACTTATTTTTTCAATGCATTGATGGCTGCCGCCGCGTCCTTGGCCGCCGCGTATTTTGTAGGGCGGTTTGGCGGATTTGTCCAAGGCAAACCCGGTTTGGTTAGACGCCGCGAAACGGTGGCTGAGCCGCTGCTCATCGGGCTGGCTACACTATGGCTGGTGGCCATTGCCAGTTTGCAAATTGATACTTTCGTCGCCGCCAGATTCGTCTTTGCGGCGTGGTTGGCGTGCATCAGCGGCATGGCGCTCTTGTATACGGCGCTGTCGGTCCGCCTGCGCTGGCGCACTATAACCATGCCTGTCATGGCGCATACGCCCGTGATGGCAGTGGGTGTTGTTTTCATGGCGGCTACCTGGGGCAGCCCCCTGCAAGACAGTGGCGGCTGGGCTTGGGCGCTGGCGCTAGGCACGCACGCCGTGGTGTTATGGCGCGCCACGCCGCAGTGGCCCGATAACACACGCGACGCTATACATGCCTTGGGTGTGCTGGTGCTGGCCGGGCTTGGCGCATTACAAGGCCGCGCTATCACAGCCGATTGGGGCGACCCTAGCAGTGCTTGGGCATGGCTGGGTTGGCTGGTGGTTCCGGCGGCGTTATTGATGTGGCTACCGCGTCCGGCAGCGGCGCGGCATTGGCCTGTAAATACGGCGCCGGGGGCTTATCAGATGACGGCCGCCGTAGTGCTGATGGTAGGCTTGTTGATCTGGACGTTGCTGGCTAATCTCATGTCTAATGGCTCGGCCCAGCCCCTGCCCTATGTTCCGCTGCTCAACCCACTTGACCTGGGCATGGGCGTTGCGTTATTGGCCGCGTGGCTATGGCTACGCAGTGAGGCCGCACGGGAAGGTTTGGATGACGACCGGTCTGGCTGGTTGAAAGGATTATTCATGTCCACCTGTTTCGTGTGGCTCAATGCCATGCTGATCCGCGGCTTCCACCACTATGGTGATGTGCCTTTTCTCTTCGATGCATGGATACATTCACCCGCGGTGCAAACGGGCATCACGTTATTATGGACCGTTACCGCATTGCTGTTGATGTGGGGGTCGGCGCGGCGCATGGCGCGTTTGCCCTGGATGGTAGGCGCCGTACTGTTGGGAGCCGTAGTGCTCAAGCTGCTGTCGGTAGATATGTCGGGTTCAGGCACCCTCATGCGCATCGTCTCATTCATCGGCGTGGGCGTGCTGATGCTTATCATCGGTTACGTAGCGCCTTTACCTGCGAAGGAGGGACGTCCTCATGAAACGGCTTGATTGGCTCGCAGGGTTAGCCATCCTATGCATTGGATTACCCGCCAGCGCCGGCGATGCTTTCCGTTTCAGCGCGCCAATAACGGTGCAGCAGACCGCTGCCTTCGTACAATTGCCGCTGCCGGTGAGCGCCTATGCCCATAGTCTCCAAAGTGGCTTGCAGGACTTACGCATCATTGATGCGCGCGGTGAGCGCGTGCCGTTCACCGTGCTGATGCCGCGCGCCCGCCACCTGAAAACCACGGAACAACAGCGTGACGCAACACTGTATGCGCTGCCCGCCAAACCGCCGGCCGGGGACGCGTGGCCTTCTCCAGTGGAGGTGATAGTCGAGAATGGACGCGTCCGCGTTAAACTCTCCGGCACTGCGGAGTTGGGTACCACTGGCGCCATGCTTCCTGTCGGGCGCCCACCCGGCTGGTTGTTCGACTTGGGCGAGCGTGCGCCACAAAGCCTATCCCCGCAGTTGTTACGGCTGTTATGGTCGGGGCCAACGGAATTCAGCGCCAGTTTCGACTACGGGATGAGTGACGACCTGCGCACCTGGCGCAGTGGCGGCAGTGGCCAGTTAATGGCGTTGGCATCGGCAGCGGGGCCGTTGACGCAACCGAATGTAGTGCTGCCCAGCGAACCAGGCCGTTTCATCCGTTTGATATGGACTGGCACTGACGCGGTGCCTACGCTCATTGGCGCCAAAGTAATTTTTCGGCAGCCGCGGAGTGTGGCGTTAGATGCGCCCAGTGATCTGCAGTTCGCCCCGAGTCCGGAACCACAGGGCAAGAGGGCATTCGATGAAATCTCGAAGCGCGCCTTGCACTTCGATTTGGGTGGCGCACTGCCGCTGGCGCAAATTAACTTGCAACTCGCTCCCGGCACACATGTGACGCCCGCGCGCTTGCAGGGCCGCACCCATGTGGATGAACCTTGGCGTGACCTGACGCACAGCGTATTTTACCGGCTGGAGCGTGGCGCTACAGTCAGTACATCACCGCCTGTCCCGCTACAAGCCACTGTGCGCTATGTACGTGTGATTCCCGACGAACGCGCCGCGCTACTGGATGCCACCCAAACCCGGCTGGCCGTGCAAGCGCAACTTGCGCACGTGGTATTTGCCATGCAGGGGCAGGCGCCATTCACGCTCCTCGCCGGCGCCGTCAACACAGCGCCCAGCGCGCTACCTGCGGCCACGCTCATACCTGACCTCGAAAATGAACGTGCCCGTTTCGGCAAGGCCACATTAGGTGGATGGAATGCGGTCGCGGCCGTTGTGCGTCAGGCCGAGGCCGAAAAACGGCAAGCGGAACTACGGCCCTGGTTACTGTGGACAGTGCTGCTCGCAGGCGTAGCGGGATTGGGTTTTATGGTGTGGCGATTGGCGCGGGGAGCGGCAACCTAATCCGGCAGGAGGGTTCCCATTCTTGCCCATCTGCAGCCTCTTCACGGTCTCGCGGAAGGACACACCGCCGTGGGCTGCGGGAACCCCTGACACATCAGAGGTTCTTTAACTATTAATGAACCCTTTGATCCTGCGTAACGCTTCGCGCAAGTTGTCCATGTGGGTGGCAAATGAAAGGCGCATATAGCCTTCCGCGCCAAACGCCGAGCCGGGTACGAGCGCCACGCCCGTTTCGTTGAGCAGGCACTCTGCCAGCTCTACATCATTGTGGATGCCACTCATCACATCAATCACTCCTTGCATGCACGGAAACGCGTAAAACGCGCCTTGGGAAGGTAAGCATTTGACACCGCGAATGGTGTTCAATTCGGCCACTACATAATCATGGCGTTCTTTGAATGCTTTGAGCATGGTTTGAATGCAGGTTTGATCGCCTTCTAAGGCAGCCTGGGCGGCGATTTGTGAAATGGAAGCGGGGTTTGAGGTGCTTTGTGATTGGATGTTGGTCATGGCTTCAATGAGTGGCGCGGGTCCGGCGGCATAGCCGATGCGCCAGCCGGTCATGGCATAGGCTTTGGAAACACCGTTGAGCATGATGGTGCGTTCATACAGGTCAGGGCAGGCATTGAGAATATTGCAGAACGGTGCATCGCCCCACACAATGTGTTCATACATGTCGTCATTGGCGATTAAAATCTGCGGATAGTCGCGCAATACGGCACCCAATGCGGCCAATTCCGCGTGGCTGTATGTCACGCCAGTCGGGTTGGAGGGACTGTTGATCACCAACAGGCGGGTACGCGGCGTAATTGCCGCGCGTAATTGTGCCGGGGTGATCTTGAAACCTTGCTCAATGCCCGCATAAATAAATACAGGATCGGCATCGGCTAAACGCACCATATCGGGGTAGGACACCCAATAGGGCGAGGGAATGATCACTTCATCACCGCTATTGAGCAAAGCCTGCGCGAGGTTATAGAAGCTTTGTTTACCACCGCATGAAACCAGCACCTGATTCGCGGCATAGGTTAAGTTATTATCACGGGCGAACTTGGCGATAATGGCCTGTTTCAGCCCGGGAATGCCATCCACGGCGGTATACTTGGTGAAGCCGTCGTTAATGGCGGCAATCGCCGCTTGCTTGATGTGCGCGGGAGTGTCGAAATCCGGTTCGCCCGCGCCTAAGCCGATAATGTCGCGCCCTTCCCGTTTGAGTTGGGCTGCTTTGGCGGTGACTGCCAGCGTGGGGGAGGGTTTAATACGTTGCACACGCTCGGAAAGTTGTATTTTCAAGTAAAGTGGTATGTTCAAGCCTATGATCTCAAAAGTAAGAAATACAGTTTCCCAACAGTTTTTCAGCAGCCTGTTATAATACTTCATTAACGGCTCCAGTAGAATCCCCGTGGCAGAATCCCCCCATGAGCAAACAGAGCAAAAGATTTCAGCTTGGCACGCCTTTTGAGCCAGCGGGTGATCAGCCACAAGCCATCCACGCCTTGACAGAAGGCCTGGAGTCTGGGCTGGCGCACCAGACC
>JAGVME010000136.1 GCA_020053945.1 Gammaproteobacteria bacterium | reverse complement strand
GAACGCCTTGCGCACCACTTCGGGGATGGTGTTGGGCGTCAGCAGCCGGGTGGAATATTTGGTGATGGGGTCAAAGATCTTTTGCAGATCGAGCACCTGATGGGACTCCTTGTGCAGGCGGTTGGTGCCCGCCTGCCCAGCAATCGCCACCACGGGCGCGTGATCCATGTTCGCGTCCGCCACGCCCGTGATCAGGTTCGTCGCGCCGGGGCCGAGCGTGGACAGGCATACGCCCGCGCGCCGCGTAAGCCGCCCATAGACATCCGCCATGAACGCCGCGCCCTGCTCATGACGGGTGGTGACGAAGGTAATGGGGGAATCCAGCAAGGCATCCATTACCGCCAGGTTTTCCTCGCCGGGGATGCCGAAAACATATTCCACCCCTTCGTTTTCGAGGCATTTGACAAAGAGTTCGGCTGCTTTCATGTTATTCCATTGTTGCCCGGCGAAGCCGTTGGGGAGAGGGGGCGCATTCATCCAGATAGCGGCACCTTTTTCCTATTTTTTAGCAACCAGGCCATCAACAATTTGCAAAAATCTGTCGTTTAGCCCGCCCGCCATCTGGCCGTCGACCCGGTATTTGCCGTTCACTACGATGGTCGGGGTGGAATTGATGCCGTAACGTCGCGTCAGTTCCTTGGAGCGCCTCACCTTGCTGTCCACGGCGAATGAATTGAACACTTTCTTGAAATCCGCATTGCTGACTCCCTGTTCCGCAAAAAAGGCCATCAACGCCGCCTCATCACCCACGCGGCGTTTCTGCGCATGAAGGGCGCTGAAGAGCGGCCCATGGATTTTATCCAGCACCCCCAGGGCCTCCGCAGCATAGTACGCCTTGGCATAAATGACCCAGTCGTCCCGGAAGATTACCGGCATGCGCACGAACTTGACGTTTTCCGGCTTGGTCTTGAGCCAGCGTTCGATAGTTGGCTCAAAGTGATAGCAATGCGAGCAAGCATATGAAAACAGTTCCACCACCTCAATTTTTTCACCGCTGACGGTGGGCTGTTCGGGGGTGATCACCTGATAGGAGACCCCCTCCTCAAGCGCGGGCGAAAACAGCCCCGCCGACGCCAGCGCCGGAACAAACAGCAGAAACAACAGCCATTTTGTCATATACTTCATGCGTCTATTTCCTTTTGTTTGAATCAAATCGTTACAGGCTGCTAGCCTATGCAAGTCATAGCACTAAAGCAAGCGCCCGATTATTTGCTATGCTATAGACAGTCCCGATCAAGGAGTGTTTCCCATGACCCTAAAAGAAAAAATCAATCTCACCCAATTCCTGAACCAGCAATACCTGTGCGCGTCGCTTACCGTCAAGGAGGTGGAAACCCTGCTTGAATACACCGAGTATGTCGACTACGAGAAAGACGCAGTCATCGCCGATATCGGCGATGTCGGCGAGGCGCTGTATTTCGTAGTCGGCGGCGAAGTTGCCCTGCTGCATGACGACGGTAGTCAAGTGGTCGAGGTGGGACGCATGAAAGAAGGCGAGTTGATGGGCGAGATGTCGTTTTTTGACCGGGAGCCACGCTTGTTGCGCATTGTCGCCATGACAGACGACACCCAGCTTCTGAAGCTGGCACGCGCCAAGTATAAGCGCCTGCGCGTGGAGCACCCCTACATCGCGGTGAACCTGCTCGAACACGCCATCATTAGTCTGGATCACCTGGTGCGCCGTGTCAGCGAGGATGAAGCGACCCTGTCACGTTATATCTTTGGTCCCGGCAAAAAGTAGTCTGAACATACTCGACATTCGGGGCGGCCACCGTGGCCGCCCATTCAACCGGTAACAGCCCCATGAATCCCTTTTACCGGCGTGCAGCATTCGCCACCGGCGCCCACACCGCCGACCAGTTTCCACCCGACATCGGCAGCGAAGTGGCCTTTGCCGGCCGCTCCAATGCCGGAAAATCCAGCGCCATCAACCGTATTACCGACCAGCGCGCATTGGCGCGGGTCAGCAAAACGCCAGGGCGCACCCAGCAGATCAACTTCTTCACGCTGGATGAGACGCGCCGCCTGGTAGATCTGCCCGGCTACGGCTATGCCAAGGTCGCGCTCACCACGCGCCAGCACTGGCAACAAGCAATGGAGCAATACCTGGTCGCTCGCGAGTCATTGAGCGGTTTGGTGATTATGATGGACATCCGTTATCCCCTCACCGATTTTGACTGGCAAATGCTTGAGATATGCCGCCACGCGCAACGCCCCGTCCATATCCTGCTAACCAAGGCCGATAAGCTCAGCAAGGGTGCGGCGGGCGCGGTATTGCAAAAGGTTCGCAACACCTTGAGCAAGCATTATGTAGAAGATAAAGTACAGTCACCCACTGTCCAGTTGTTCTCGGCCTTGCAGGGGGTGGGCATAGAAGAGGCGCATGCCAAGCTTGACGAGTGGCTGAAACCTAGTGGTCTGCTTCGTAAATAACGAAACATAAAACGGCGTCTTTTGCCGCATGGCCGCGTTGCAACTCCTCGCCATAGCTACGGCTATGACTCGTCGTTGCGCCTTGCCCTGCGCCAAAAGCCATCCGTTTTATTGTCCATCATAAGGTTAAAACCACCGGCTTTAGCCGGTCAGCTTTAGCTCAAGTGCTTT
>JAGVME010000009.1 GCA_020053945.1 Gammaproteobacteria bacterium | reverse complement strand
TGTTAGGTGTTTTTCAGGGGCGACTAAATAAATTGGCCATGTATCCCGCGTCTACCGCGCGTGTTTATAACGCGGCAGGCTGCGGAAAAGCGGCCTAGCCAACGCACGATGCGGTCGGCAATGCTCTCTCTACATCCTGTTCCATTTTAAAATTGTCATGCGGGCATTGCCCGAATTTGCGCCCACGGAGCTATTCAACCTAAAAACCTCACGCGTCTTCACGGGTCACGCGCAGCACTTCTTCCAATGTGGTTACGCCCCCCAATACACGCCGCAGGCCATCCTGGCGGATGCCGGGCGATAGGGCGCGGGCGTGGGTTTCCAGCGCTTGCTCACCCGCGCCTTCATGGATCAGGGTGCGCAGCGCATGATCCACCTCAATCACTTCATAAATGCCGGTGCGGCCGCGATAACCGGAAAAGCTGCATGATTCACAGCCGACGGCGTTATACAGTGTCGGAGGTTGGTCATGGGGTAAACCAAACAGGTTGCAGTCGGCGGGGGTGGCGCCAACGGCTTGTTTGCAGTGCGGACATAGCAGGCGCACTAGCCGCTGCGCCAATACACCCACCAGGCTGGACGATAACAGAAAGGGTTCCACGCCCATATCACTCAACCGCGCGACGGCGCCGACGGCGGTATTGGTATGCAACGTGGACAGCACCATGTGTCCGGTCAAGCTGGCTTGCACGGCAATTTCAGCGGTTTCCAGATCGCGGATTTCACCGACCATGACGACATCAGGATCTTGCCGCAAAATAGCGCGCAGGCCGCGCGCAAAGGTCATGTCGACTTTGGTATTCACCTGGGTTTGGCCCACGCCATCCAGATAATATTCGATAGGGTCTTCCACCGTCATGATGTTGCGCGTTTTGGTGTTGAGCCGTGTCAGCGCCGCATACAGCGTAGTGGTTTTTCCTGAGCCGGTGGGGCCGGTCACCAGAATAATGCCATGCGGTTTTTCAACAATGCGGTGCATGACTTCCAGCCCGGTGGGCGACATGCCAAGCTGTTCCAGATTAAGGCGCCCGGCCTGTTTGTCGAGCAGCCGCAGCACCACGCGCTCGCCGTGGCCCGAGGGCAGGGTGGAGACGCGCACATCAACGGGACGCCCCGCCACACGCAGAGAAATACGCCCATCCTGCGGCAGGCGTTTTTCAGCGATATCAAGTTTAGCCATGATCTTGATACGCGCGGCAATCAACGGCGCGAGTACCCGTTTCGGTTCCAGCACTTCGTGCAGCATGCCATCGACGCGAAAGCGCACCAGCAAACGATTCTCGAAAGGTTCGATGTGGATATCCGACGCGTTTTCCTTGATCGCCTCAGTGAGCAACGCGTTAATCAGGCGGATAATCGGCGCGTCATCTTCGGTTTCCAGCAGGTCTTCCGGTTCCGCCAATTGCTGGGCAATGCTGAACAGGTCAATGGTTTCGCCGAGGTCGCCCATCATTTGCATGGCCTGGGTAGAGTCATGCTCATAAGATTGCGCCAGCAGGGCTTCAAAATCTTCGGGAGTGGCCTGTTGCAGTTTCAGCGGCGCGCCGAGAAAGCGGCGTAATTCAGTGAGCGCCAAGGTGCCTGCGTCGGGACGGCACACGACGATGGCACAGCCGTCTTCCCAGCCTTTAACCAATACGCCGTGGCGCTTTGCAAAGGGGAATGTCACACGCTTTTCCGTGAACTGCGCGGCGGCCTCAGGGAGGAGAGGCGCCGGTTCCACGCCCTCCAGGGTGATGGCAGCGATGTTAATGGCGGCGGCGTTCATTGCGCGTCATTCACGGGGAGCGACTACAGGAGGGGCTATAGGGGTGGCGGCGGGGTTGGTGGCCGATGATTCAGCATTCCCGCCTTCGGGAAATGGAAAAAAAGGGGGTGGCAATTTCATCAAGTCTTGCAGGGTGGGCAACAACGGGACTGTTTCATTCCGTAATATCCCCATGCCTTTTCCGCTGGCTTCGATTTGCCGCGCACGCATGAACTCGTATTTGCCGTGCGTCATACGTTCCGCCAGTTCGCCGTCGCGCATGATGACCGGATGCAAAAATATCATCAGGTTGGTTTTGTCTTTACTGTTTCTTTTATAGCGGAACAAACTGCCAATCAGTGGCAAATCACCCAGCAAGGGGACTTTCTGCACGCTTTCACGCAGGTCATCGGTAATTAATCCGCCCAGGGCAATCACCTTGCCATCGTCCACCATGACATTGGTACGGATTGAACGTGTGTTGGTAATCAAGTCGGCAGCGCCTGCCACCGCGCTGGGGGAGAGGCTATCGACCTTTTGTTCGATCTCCATCTTGATGGCATTGCCTTCATTGATTTGCGGCTTGATTTTCAGGGTAATACCGACATTTTTCCGTTCAATGGTCTGGAATGGGCTGCTCGTGGCGGCGCCGCCACTGTTGGGTGGGGTGAATGAACCGGTAATGAAGGGCACATTTTGTCCCACCACTATTTCCGCTTCAGTATTGTCCATGGTGAGCAAGGTAGGTGTAGATAAAATGTTGGAACTGCCATCCGCTTCCAGCGCGCGGATCAGCGCGGCAAAACTTGAACCACCCGCGTCAAACTTACCCAGACCGAAGGTCAAGCCTGAACCAATCGCCGGGGCGACGTTATTGGCGACAGCGGCACCGATCGCCGCGAAACTGGAGCCCGGGCTACCGTTTGTGAAATTGGTGATGCCTATCGGTTTACTGCTGCCGGTAGACCCGTCAAAGGTGCCCCATTGAATGCCCAACTCGGCCGCGCGGCTGGAGGTCACTTCAACGATGATTGCTTCAACCAGCACTTGTGCGCGGCGCACATCGAGCTGGCTAATGACCGATTGCAAAGACTGAAACACATCTTGCGGCGCGGTAATCACCAGCGCATTGATGCTTTCATCGGCTTGAATGTTAATGCCACTGCCGGGTGAGCTGGCACCCACCGGGGCACCGCCAGGCGCAATACCGCCACCAGGTTTGGATTTGTCCTGCACCTGGCTGGCAACGCCGGTGAGCACCGGCACCAGATCTTTAGCTTTGGCGTAACGCAAATAAACCACGCGGATATTACCGCTGGTTTGCAGCGGCGTATCAAGATGCGAGATCAGCGCGCGCAGGCGCAACCGGCCCGCTTGCCCGCCCCCCACCAACAGGCTGTTGGTACGCTCATCGGCAATCAATACCGGACGGTCCGTAATGCCCGACGCACTGGCTGGATCATTTTTGCGGCCCTCTTGGTCCAGCGCATTGAGGATGCGCACCACTTCAGCGGCGGCGGCGTGGCGCAGCGTGATCACTTCTACGTCGGCGGTATCCGAGGGCTGGTCAATGCGTTCGATGATCTCCACCAGCCGTTCAATATTTGAAGCGCGGTCAGAAATAATCAACGCATTCGTGCCGGGGTAAGCCACCATATGGCCTTGTTGCGGCGAGAGTGGCCGCAAAACGGGCACCAACTGTGTCGCTGAAATATTTTTCACATGGATAACACGCGTCACCACTTCATCGCCCTTGCCGGGTCGCTCCTCTGTAGCGACGGGTGTACTGCTTTGTTTGGCGTTGACATCCGGTATGATTTTGATAACTTTGCCACTGGGCACGGCGGCAAAGCCATTCACTTCCAGCAGCGATAAAAATACCTGGTAGACTTCTTCCTTGCTCATCGGGCGCGCTGAAATGATCGTGACCTTGCCTTTGACGCGTTGGTCGACAATAAAGTTTTTGCCGGTAATATCCGAGACGGTGGCAATTACCGCCGCAATGTCAGCGTCTTTTAAATTCAGCGTCACCGGTTGCGCCAGGGCATAAGAAGACATCACCAATAATACGGCCAAACAACTTGCCCGCAGCAAGTTGGACGGGTTGATTGCACGGTGCTTTTTTTTATGGAATGCCATTTATCAATTTATCCGTAGGTTTTGTCAATTCATCCGCAGGGGGCTTCATCAATTTATCCGTAGGGGCTTCATCAATTCATCCGTAGGATGAAGGAGCGCGGTGTCCCGTTACGTAAAGTGTCGACCCTGATTTCATCGTCCGCGGATATGCCCCGCAATACTTGCATCCCCTTGAGGGGGTTGTCGAGTTGCGTGCCATTAACCGCCGTTACCACATCACCGGGTTGCATACCCAAACGTGATAATAATGTGGGGTCACGCGGCGAGATGAAACGATAACCGACAAACTTGCCTCCTTGATGTACCGGCATGGGTTGTATGCGGTCCGCCAATGTTTCGGGCTGATTTTGCAAGGCGTCGCGGTATTCATCCAGCATACTTTCATCCGGGTTAGTGACCGGTAAAGGCTGTGCGAATTCGGCGGCATTGCCTCCAAGGCCACCCTCCAGGCCATCTTTGGGCAGCAGGAGTGTTTCATGGCTGCCACCGCGCAACAGGATAACACGGTCCGCATGAATTTCCTTCAAGGTGGCCCCGCCGGGCACTGGGGAATCAAGCGCATAAAAATTTTCAGCGCCACTGCTGTCGGCAATGATAGCGCGTGCGGTTTTTTTGTCGCGGCTGGCGATAATGCCCCTTAAATTCAGCGCCAAGTTAGTTTCAGGCGCGTTTTCCACGGTATTCAAGGGCGCCATATTAGCTTCACCCAACAAATGCCAGTTAGCTATATCTTGTGGCGTAATAGTGGGGGCGCCGACTGCGGCTTGGGGACTCGGCTGATTGGATGAATTGTCCATGATTACTAAAGGGGGAGCGTCTTCCTGGGGAAGCGCCGGGAACACCTGCCAGGTTAACTTGGCCAAATAATAAGCGATTAACAGGAGCAGTAATCCATTCACCCAAAAAATGGCGCGTCGATTGGGAGTAGCCTTTTGTAATATAGGTTGTAATGTCGGCCACAGGAATCCGCCCGGCCTTTGCCAGTTTATCCGCTTATCGCGGAACATTTGTGAAATACGGGGCACAGTGGAACCGGCATTTTTTTTAAAAAAAGCCATGGATTTGTCCCGATTGTTTTACCTTAGCTTCCCGCATATTAACGACTATGTCCCTAAAAACAGATACAAAATCCCAAAAAATACCGGTTGGTGCACCAGATAGATCGGCAGGCTATACCTTCCACCAAAGGCCAGCAAACGTGCAAAAAGGGTTTTTTCTTGCCATTGCGCAAGATCTGTGCTCAATGGCGCTGTCAATTTAACCCATTTGCCATTGTGTGGAGACGCCGGGAAAATCCACTTGCCCACAAAAAGACCTAATAATACTACCCCAAACCAGGGGAGCATAGGCACATAATCTTCGGTTACAGGTTTATGTGTCATAAGTCCTATCCATTGCCAGCCGGGTTGATCAAACCACGGGTGGTGCAGGGTCAACCCCACTATAATCAACGCCACGCCCAACCCTAAATTGAGCCAAAATCCACGGTAAAACAGTAATCCCACTACACTGGCTACCGTAATAAAATGCAGGATACCAAAAAAGATCATACTTTTCGGGAACATTATATAACTTGCAATGCTCACCAAGACGGCTCCCCCGGCCACCTGTAACAGCCGCCATACAAACTTAGGGGGATTAAGGCCACGGGCGGTGGACAGGTGCAGGCTCACGCCCATGACCCCTAAAAATAGGGTTACTATCAGAGTACGTAAGCCTACCCATAACGGATCATTATTAAAATCAATTGATACGACATTGTAATACCGTAAATCGAACATAAAATGATACGCAAACATCAACGCAATGGCTGTTCCACGGGCGGCGTCCACGATAGGGTATCGCTTAGGATAACAGCTTGGCGGCGCGGCCGTTTTTTCATTTTGATGACGGAGGTGGCGCATTCTTTTATGCACAATAGGCACAAACTCCAAACCCAAAATGGCATACCCCATTATTCACGGCTAATTACCTCTGATTTAATGAATAGAATTTTTTTATTCGCGCTAAGTATATGTTTTTATTTGTATATTAAAGTGAGTATATTTTGCTCAAAATAACTGTAACATTGTTGTAATAGCCATTTGGCTAGCCTAGACCCAAATTTTCCACAAAGTTATCCACAGATTTTGTGCATAACGCAAAACCCCTCTCAGGTCTACCTAAGCTGCTGAGAATGTGGCCGCTGAAAACACCTGAGACTACAGCCCACCTTTGCTTTTCAGGGGTACTTTATGAAAATGCTATGGACACAGGGATGCCCAGAACGGCCCTCACGCCAACTTATGAAATCTTCGGGCTAGGCATATATCCTAAGGCCGCGTGGTCTTTCCTGTGTATAAGAATACGCTTAAAAACGTCCGGATCTTTAATATGGGTAATTTCACCCGCGCGGGGAAAGTGTAAATCATGTAACCGTGACAGCCAAAATCGCAGGGCTGCGGCACGCAACATCACGGGCCAGGCATCATATTCGGCAGGGCTGAAGGGGCGTTGCTGCTGGTAAGCCTGTAGCAGGGCGGGGGTAAGAATGTTATCCAAAGCGCCATCAGGCTGACTGCACCAGTCATTTACCGTGACGGCAACGTCGTAGAGCAACACGTCGTTACACGCATAGTAAAAGTCGATGATGCCGGTGAGGGTATCGCCTACAAACAAGGCATTGTCGCGGAATAAATCAGCATGAATTACGCCGCGTGGCAGCGTGTTTATGGCAGGCGTAGCGTGAAACACCATTTGAAAACGTACCTCTTCCTGGAGCAACACGGCGTCTTGCGCGGTTAAACGTGGCAGTAGGGTGTCCATAGTGTTTTGGCACCATAGAAGCCCTCGGGCATTAGCACGGTGCAGGGGATAGGCCTGACCAACCACATGCATACGCCCCAGGGCGCTGCCCAACGCCCGACATTGGGCTGGGTTGGGATGTTCCGTCCCCGCACCACTCAAACGTTGCACCAGGGCCGCGGGTTTGCCGTGTAATAAGCGCAGGTAATGTTGCTGGTGGTCTGCAAGAGGATGGGCGCTAGGAATGCCCCTCTCGGCGAAAAATGCCATTAAATTAATGAAATACGGCAGTTCATCATATTTAAGTTGCTCGAACAGGGTTAAAACAAGTTGTGCTTGCGGTGTAGGTGGTAGCGTGTTGCCAGCATCAGGCATCCCGCGCCCAGCCATACAGGTTGAGGAACCAGGCGATGCATACGTAGTAGTGACGAAATAATTAGTGTTTTCAATACCGGCACGGATTCCCTCAAAACTCACCAGTGTGCCGAGCGGGTAATGATGCAGGAACTCTTCAAGATCATGGCGCTCGATGCGCGTATAAACAGACATGTGGAAGGGCTTTTTTGATTGATATGCCTGATATTTTAAACTATTGGATGGGGATTGCGCGAGTTACTTCCAACGTAATATCACCCAACCGGGGATCGCCATGCGTGGCTCCAGGGCGCTGCGCTGGGATTCAAGGTTGCCATCGCCATCGGTATCCACCAGATAATAGGCGGCGCCCTGTTTGGGCGTCACTTTTATCATGTAGAGCGCGCCGCCTACCCGGTATTCTTCCACGGTTTCCTGCGGCCGGGTAATAATGCGCACCTCGGGCTCTGGAATCTCACCGTTCAGGCTGTCGGTGGGCGGTGGCGGTAGATCGGTGGGGGCGGCGGCATCAGCGGGTGCTTCACCATTGGCGGCCACCGCCGCGCCCGCGAAAACCGGAGTGAGTAATAATGCCAGCATAATTGCAAGGTAACGCATGGTTATTGGCTCCCATCACTGTTCAGGTTAAAGATCCAGCAGCGTGGCTTTTTCATCCGCCGAAGGTTCAAATCCGCGATTTTCATAGTGGTTGAAAATCGCGTCAACCACTTCTTGCGGGGTATTCACAATTTGCATCAGGTTCATGTCTTCGGGGCTGATGACGCGTTCCATCACCAGCGTGTTTTGAAACCATGCCAGAAGCCCTTCCCAGAAGGGTCTATGCACGAGAATAATCGGGATCTGGCGGGTTTTATGAGTTTGCACCAATGTCAGGATTTCCGCCAGCTCATCGAGCGTGCCAAACCCACCAGGCAACACTACATAAGCGGAAGCATATTTTACAAACATTACTTTCCGTGAGAAAAAGTGCCTGAAGTTCAAAGAGATATTTTGGTAAGGATTGGTGACTTGTTCATGCGGCAACACAATGTTCAAACCAATGCTGGGCGATTTGCCCGCAAACGCGCCTTTATTGGCCGCCTCCATAATACCGGGCCCACCGCCACTCACTACGCTGAATCCGGCGTTTGATAACATCAACGCGATGTCTTCAGTGAGCTTGTAATAGGGATGGTCCACCGGCGTGCGCGCCGAGCCGAAGATGCTGACAGAGGGTTTGATTTGCGACAAGCGTTCAAAGCCTTCAACAAATTCCGCCATAATCTGGAAAATCTTCCATGACTCGCGCGTCAATGCAGCATCATTAATGCTCTGGAAACTGGGGTGAACGGATCTTTCTTCTGCATTCATAAGTAGTGTATTGCCAATGTTGAGTGATGGTAGGCAGGTATGCCATGGGCATCATCAGGGGTTTTGTCCCGCAAACGATGATAAAAACCGTTGTTAATATCATATCGGCATGATGATCACCATCATAAACCAAAAATACCGTGCGGCATAGTTGAAGTATTGCCGTGACGTGACTGGCTGGATAAAGCGGGTATTACGGCGCCAGTGGGGTCTGTGTTACCCTTTGCTGCTTTGGGAATAATCCCCGATAACTTATGGCTCTTCCATGACTGAAACTTCGCCCAAGCCATTGTTGCTAATCGACGGTTCATCTTATCTGTATCGCGCCTTCCATGCGTTGCCGCCGCTGGCTAATTCGCGCGGTGAGCCGACCGGGGCGGTGTATGGCGTTGCCAACATGCTGCGCAAATTGCTGGCGGACTATCAGCCGGATCGCATTGCCGTGGTATTTGATGCCAAGGGCAAGACGTTTCGTGATGACTTGTTTGCGCAATACAAGGCGCACCGTCCGCCCATGCCGGATGATTTGCGCAACCAGATTGAGCCATTGCATGCCATTGTTGCGGCGATGGGATTGCCGCTATTGATGGTAGACGGTGTCGAGGCCGATGATGTGATTGGCACGCTGGCAACGCAAGCTACAGTGGCCGGATTGCATACTGTGATCTCGACGGGTGATAAAGACATGGCGCAACTGGTTGATAGCCACGTCACGCTCATTAACACCATGAGCAACACCACGCTGGATGTGCCAGGCGTGGCCGAAAAATTTGGCGTGTCGCCCGCGCAGATCATTGATTACCTGGCGCTGGTGGGCGATACCTCGGACAATATTCCCGGCATCCCCAAGGTGGGTCCCAAAACCGCCGCCAAATGGTTGCAGGAATATGGCACGCTGGACAATCTGGTGGCGCATGCCGATCAGGTCAGCGGCAAAGTCGGTGAAAGCCTGCGCGAGAATAGGCACCAGCTGCCATTGTCACGGCAACTCGCCACCATTCGTTGCGATGTACCGCTGGCGCTGGCGCCACTTGATCTGCACCGCCAGCCGCCGGATGTGAGTGCGTTGCGTGAATGGTATAAGCGCATGGAGTTCAAGACATGGCTAGCGCAGCTTGCAGATACAGCGCAACTTGTCGGGCAAGAAGAGCCGGGTGTTGATGTTGTGCAACAGGGAGACATCGCCCGTGACGCACCCGTTGCGCCTGCAATCATGGCGGAAGTGCTGGAAATGCGCCGGGCAGGATGCCCAAGTGCCGCGAGTGCATGGATGCACATGAGCGGCCAGGAGCAACTTTCCAGCCACTATGATACCGTGCTCACACAGGCGCAACTCGACTCCTGGTTGGCGCGTCTTGCGCAAGCTGAATTATTTGCCTTTGATACTGAAACCACTTCGCTGGATTACATGCAGGCCGAGATTGTCGGCGTGTCGTTTGCGGTGCAGCCGGGCGAAGCGGCGTATGTGCCGCTGGCGCATGATTATCCCGGCGCGCCCGACCAGTTATCCCGTGATGCAGTGCTGGCGCAACTTAAGCCGCTACTGGAAGATGCAGCGCGGCCCAAGCTCGGGCAGAATTTAAAATATGATATGAGCGTGCTCGCCAATTACGGCATTACCCTGGCAGGTATACGCTATGACACCATGCTGGAATCGTATGTGCTCAACAGCACTGGCTCGCGTCACGACATGGACACGCTGGCCTTAACGCATCTGGATTATAAAACGGTACATTTCGAAGACATCGCCGGCAAGGGCGCGCGCCAGATCACCTTTAATCAAATCGCACTGGAACAAGCATCGCCTTACGCCTGCGAAGACGCCGATATCACGTTGCGTTTGCATCATACCTTTTGGCCACGCCTGAGTGCCGAGCAGGGCTTGCAAAAACTGTTTGATGAAATCGAAATGCCGCTGGTGCCCGTGTTATCACGCATCGAGCGCAACGGCGTGCTGGTTGACGCGCAGATGTTGCATCGTCAAAGCGATGAACTGGCGCGGCAAATATTGAGCCTTCAGGAACAGGCGTATGCGGTGGCGGGGCAGCCATTTAATCTTGATTCGCCCAAACAGGTGCAGATGATCTTGTTTGATAAACTGGGCTTGCCTGTCATTGAAAAGACACCCACCGGCCAGCCCTCCACGGGTGAATCTGTTTTACAGGAATTGGCGTTCGTTCACCCCTTGCCCAAATTGATTCTGGAATCGCGCACGCTCAGCAAACTGAAATCAACCTATACTGATAAACTACCCGCGCAGATTGATGCGCGCACCGGCCGCGTACACACCTCGTATCATCAGGCGGTGGCGGCCACTGGGCGCTTGTCTTCTTCCAATCCAAACTTGCAGAACATTCCGATTCGCAGCGCCGAAGGGCGGCGCATACGCCAGGCTTTTATCGCGCCGCCGGGATATAAAATTGTCGCCGCCGATTATTCACAAATTGAATTGCGCATCATGGCGCACTTGTCACAAGACGCCGGGCTATTAAGCGCCTTTGCGCGTGGCGAAGACATCCACCGCGCCACCGCCGCAGAAATTTTCGGTGTGGCAGTTGATCAGGTGAGCAGCGATCAACGCCGTAGCGCCAAAGCCATCAATTTTGGTTTGATTTATGGCATGTCTGCCTTTGGTCTGGCGCGGCAACTGGATGTGGATCGCAGCAGCGCACAGGAATACATGAACCGTTACTTTGCACGCTACCCCGGTGTAAAGATTTTTATGGATACCACGCGCGCGCAAACCGCCGAGCGGGGTTATGTCGAAACACTGTTTGGCCGGCGCCTGTATTTGCCGGACATCAAGTCACGCAATGGCCAGCGCCGCCAATATGCCGAGCGCGCCGCCATCAACGCGCCCATGCAAGGCACCGCGGCGGATATCATCAAGCTTGCCATGCTCAGAGCCGATGCGATGACCACGCCCAGCAGTGATATGCGCATGATCATGCAGGTGCATGACGAACTGGTGTTTGAAGTGGCAGAAGGCGCGCTTGACCGCGCCGTGGCAAGCATCAGGGAATGCATGGCAAGCGCCGCGCAACTTGCCGTGCCTTTAGTGGTGGATATAGGGATTGGTGATAACTGGGATGAAGCGCACTAACAGGCTGTTGAAAACCCTTCCATAGCTGGTAAAAACTTCTTCGAATCCCGTGGAAGCGTGCAGGCTACATTTTCCATGGGCGTCCACTATCCTGCCCGCCTTACACGAACTCCAGTTTTATGTTACCCGTTGCCAGATAGTTGGCTTCGTGCCCCAATTCAGTTTCGGTGAGAGGATGCTGCGCCAGCCAATCCCGCGGAAATTGGATGCGCAATGATTTTTTTCCTGCAGCCAATGTAAATTTAGGCAGGTCGGTATCGGTGCGGTTACGGTGCAATAGCACAGCTAAACGCAGCAGCACACACAGCCGCCATTCCTGGTCTATTTGTGTGGAAGGCAGTTGCGCGAAAACGTCCAAGGGGAATTTACGGCGATGGCCGCGGATCAACCCCGCCAGGCGTGTTTGTTCCTGGCGCGAAAATCCCGGCAGGTCGGAATTTTCCACAATGTAACTGCCATGTTTGTGGTATTGATTGTGGGCGATGGCGAGGCCAAGCTCATGCAGGCGCGCCGCCCAGCGCAGTAAATTGGCATATTCCTCATCAACCAGCTTCCAATCTTGGACGACCTGCGCCAGGCACATCAAGGCAGTATTTTCCACGCGCGCCGCTTGCGCCACATCCACTTGGTAACGCGCCATCAGCGCATGGATGCTGGTTTCACGCGCGTCTTCATGTTGGATCCTACCCAGCAAGTCATATAATGTACCTTCACGCAGCGCGCCTTCAGCGACTTCAATGCGCTCGATGCTTAATGCATCCATGATCGCCAGCAAAATCGCCACACCGCCGGGCAATACCGAAACGCGGTCGCTGCTCACATCGTCCCACTTCAAGCGTTGCACATGGCCCGCCGCAAGCATCGCATCGCGCAACTTATGCAACGCCTGTTGCGTAATGCCATTATCGCTCCAGCCATTGGCGCGCAATATTTTGTCGGCGGTGCGGATCGTGCCCGATGCGCCAACGGCACTTTGCCATCCCAACCGCTGGTATTGGCGCTCAATAGGCTGCAACTCCAGGCGCGCCGCAATTTCAGCGAGGCGCATATCGCGCGCGCGGATCACCCCATCAGGAAAATACGCGCGGCTCATGCTTACGCAACCCATATGCAAACTTTCCATCGAGAGCGGCGCAAAACCTTCGCCGATGATCAATTCGGTACTGCCTCCGCCAATATCCATCACCAGCCGCCGCCCGGCATGGGGTGCCACGCTGTGCGCCACCCCCAGGTAAATCAACCGGGCTTCTTCACGCCCGGCCACTATTTCGATGGGAAAACCCAGTGTGTGCTGGGCGATGGATAAAAATGCATCCGCATTAGTGGCGCGGCGTAAGGTGTTGGTGCCCACGGCGCGCACATTGCTGGCCGGCATGCCACGCAGCCGTTGGCCAAAGCGCGCCAAGCACTCCACAGCACGTTTTTGCGCCTCTTCGCTCAAGCGGTTTTTGTGATCCAAACCTGTGGCAAGCAGCACCATGTCACGCAGGCGATCCACCACATGTAACTGACCATTCATGATACGCGCTATGATCAGGTGAAAGCTGGTGGACCCCAGATCTACAGCGGCCACGACAGGTTCAGGCGACACATCGGGGATCAGTGTCACGTGGGGCGTTGCGCCCAGAGCAGCGGCGACCGCAGGAGGCTTATTAGTAGTACTGTTGGCCATTATCCCCGTGCCCGCAGCGCCCGTAGTTGGGCGGGGTGTAGCACCCAAATCAGGCGTGCTTTGCCCTGCCCCACTTTTACAGAGGCCGCATCAGAAAAATCCAACAGGCAGGCCGAGCCTTTCTTGAAATCCAGAATCGATTTCTTGTGTCCCGTGAGCAGCCAGCTAACCACGCGGCCCAGGTCAGGCTCATGGCCGACAATAGCAATTACGCCATGTTTCTTCTGGCTTTTCAGCCACGCAGTCACCTTTTCGGGCGTGTGTCCCGGCGCCAGCACCGGTGCCTCCAAAATTTCCAGCCCGCTGTAGGCATCAGAAATAATCTGGGCGGTTTCCCGGCAACGCACCAGAGGGCTCGTGGCAAGCACATCCACATACGGCATCACCGCATTCAGGCCTTGCGCCGCCTTGCGCATTTTTTTACGGCCATACTCTGTTAAAGGACGCGCTTCATCCGGTTCACCGGTACTGGCGAAAATCTCGCGGTCTTCAGCGGGAGCGTGGCGTATTACGAGCAGTTTCATGGGAGCTTACCTCAGTGGCGGGAGAAATCTGGGTTAACAGCGTGGAGCACCCATCAAAAAAAACCATCCACAAGATAATGGGGGTTAATCACGTACTACCGGTGGAATAAGATATATTAATAAAAAAAACAGTTTGGCATCGATCGCTTACGCCATGTTAAATTCAGCTTAGTTTATAAGAGACTGCGCTTTTTTCCGCAAATTTTCCGGTAAATCGGCAGCAAGCGCACGTTGCAAGTAGCGTTTTCCTTCAGCGGATTTTCCGGTTTTTATCAAGGTTGCGCCTAGATGATAAAGAACGGAAGGGTCATCAGGTAAGCTGCGGGCGGCTTGTTCCAGCAGCGGTAAACCCTTACCTGTATCATTACCGAGGACAAGTATCCAGCCATAAGTATCTTGCACCGTCGGATTTTGTTTATCAAGCTGATAGGCTTTTTCAGCATATTGTTTGGCGGCGGCTGGATCGGTGCCCAGTTCAGCGAGATTGAGCGCAAGATTATTCAAGGCAGGAAGATAGTCGGAGTAGGCGGCGAGGATAGTACGGTAAAGCGTGTTCGCTTCTTGCATTCTCCCCATGGCATCATAAATACCCGCAAGCTCATATTGCAAAAGCGCATTGCCGGGGTTGATTTCGAGACCTTGTTTGATCGTGCCCTCGGCTTTTGTCCAATCTTTTCGGCTTACGTAGACCCCTGCCAGATTAATCCAGGCATTGGCCAGATTACTGTCAAGCAAAACAGCTTTTTTTAAATGCTCTTCTGCCTGGGGTAAAGTTCCCTGGCCGCGTTCGATCTGGCCAAGCAGGGCATAAGCCTGCGCATGGTTGGAGTGCTTGGAGATCAATTGTTTGAGCAAGGCCTGTGCTTTGGCCGTATCTCCCGCCTGGAGCCGGGTTTCGGCAAGGAGATAAGTAATTTCCGGAATATCCGGGTGCTTTTTGACATAAGTTTCCAACACGGCGCCTGCCTCCGCCGCCTTACCGGTGGAAAGGTGCACGGCTACCAGTGCCGTCAGTATTTCCGGTAAATCGCTTTTCTCCACTTGCCCGGCGAGACCCTCAAGCTCCTTCACGGCAAGCGATGTTTTCCCCTCCACGGCATAGCTGCGGGCGATCAACAAGCGGCCGCGGCCAGTGTAGGCGGGGTGGGACTTGATCAGTGCCTGTAATTTTTCACGTGCGCCGGTGGGATTTGAATCGAATTGCGCGTAGGCTTTAAGAAAACGTAATTCGGGATTATCTGGTTTTAGCGCTTTCTCCAGGCTCTCGATCAACGGCATAGCTTCCGCTACCCGTTTGAGTTCAATATAGGCGAATGCAAGCTGGAACCGCGCCGCCTGACCAATCGTTCCAGTACCCGCCTTGGATATATAAGGCGCAAGCAATCGTATGGTCTGTTCATTCCTGTTAAGCGCGTTGTAAACCCGCCCTAAGGCGAGATGAAGATCCGTTAGCTTACCCGGCGGTATATCGCCTCCCTTGAGCGCCGCAACATAATGGTGGGCGGCGCCGTTTAGCCTGCCACGCCCTTCTTCCAGCCAGCCAAGATAACGCCTCGCCAGTGGTTCGCCTTGACGCACGGCGATGGCCTTGTTAAGGGTATCCTCGCCCTCCTTTTTCTTGTCTTGCAACAACAAAGAAACGCCCAGCTTGGACAGGACACTGGGGTTATTGGGCTTCAACGCCAGCGCGCGCTCAAAAGAAATGGCAGCGACCGAATAATTCTTTTCCTCCAATAAAATCATTCCCGCCAATTCGGCGCCCCGCGGGTCGTTGGGATATTTTTTGAGGAATTGCGCCAGCTTGGCTTTAGCCTGCTGTTGCTCGCCCTTCCTCAATAAATCTACGGCATCCCCAAGGATTTCCGTCCCCTCCCATTGCTTGGCGGATAAATCCAGGTCGATTGAGGGTGCCTCGCCGACAGAGAATGGGATGGCTTGGGAGGTGGGGACGATACCCCAGAGCAAGGCAGCAAGCAGGTAGAAAAAAGCAGGGCGGAACATGGGTGATTCCTTACAATTAGGGTTGCCACACAAATATTATTGAGGGCCGGCAGAAGCCAAGCGTATCTTTGCTTAGGCCTTCAATTTCGTTTTGCGTTAAAGGCTCAAGATTAATCATAAACTGATGTTACGCAGCCGCCCGCATACTCAGCAGCTCATCATAGGCCAGCTTGATGGCTTTGATGTAGAGCTTGGAGCGCAAGGCGAAGTGGTTGAG
>JAGVME010000004.1 GCA_020053945.1 Gammaproteobacteria bacterium | reverse complement strand
TGTCATCCCGAACGAAGTGAGGGATCTTGCTTAAGATTCCTCGCGGTGCTCGGAATGACAATTAAATTTAGCGGGTTTCCCAAGTTTTATTGATGTTTAGCTTGTCACCCATCCCGCCGGACAGGTACAATTACGGTTTTAGATCGCGTGAGCACACGAGGAGTTAGTTACCCATGCCACTGAATGCACAAGACAAGGGCGCCGTTGTCAAGAAATACCAGCGCAGCACCAGCGATACCGGTTCGTCCGAAGTCCAGGTGGCGCTGTTGTCTGCCCGTATTGAACAACTCTCTGGTCATTTCAAGGCTCATGCCAAAGACCACCACTCCCGCCAAGGGTTGCTGAAGATGGTGAGCAAGCGCAGAAAGTTGCTTGATTATGTCAAGACCACTAATGTTGAAGGCTACCGCGAATTGATTTCGCGTCTGGGTCTGCGTCGTTAAATAGTCGCAAAGTAAAAAATGCCAAATCAAAAATGCGCCCGCCCCTGTTCCCTACAGGCGCGGGCGCAGGTTTTCATGGGTACGCCTAGTATTTTTATGTGTCCTGAAAGTGTGTGTTATCGAAAAACACAGGTTCCGTAACGCTTCGCTATTAATAAAATAACGCTTTGCTATAAAAAATTGGAACGCGCGTTTCCGCGCTAAATTATTCGTAAGGAATGTGACGTGGCTCTTGTAAAAAAATCTTTTCAGTACGGCGGCAATCAAGTAACCATAGAGACCGGCGAAATCGCCCGTCAGGCATCCGGTGCAGTGATGTGCAGCATGGGTGAGACCGTGGTGATGGTCACCTGTGTCGGCATCAAAAAAGTGGTGCCCGGCCGGGATTTTTTCCCGCTGACAGTAAATTACCAGGAGCGCACCTACGCTGCCGGTAAGATTCCCGGAGGGTTTTTCAGGCGCGAAGGCCGTCCCACTGAAAAAGAAACCCTCACCTCCCGCCTGATTGATCGACCGCTACGCCCCTTATTCCCCGATGATTTTGTCAATGAGGTCCAGATCATTGCCACTGTAGTGTCGCTGGATCCTGAAATTGATCCTGATGTTCCTGCGTTGCTCGGTGCATCCGCTGCCGTCGCTATTTCCGGCTTGCCGTTCAGTGGTCCGGTGGGCGCTGCCCGCGTGGGTTATATCAATGGCCAATACGTATTGAATCCTACCCTGACGCAGCTTAAAGAGTCCGCATTGGATCTGGTGGTTGCCGGTACGCATGATGCCGTATTGATGGTGGAATCTGAAGCCAAAGAATTATCAGAAACCGTGATGCTCGATGCCGTGATGTTTGGTCACGCGCAAATGCAGGCTGCCATCAAGGTGATTCGTGAGCTGGCCGCTGAAGTGGCAACACCCGCCTGGGATTGGCAGCCACCCGAAAAGAATGTCGCGCTGGAAAATGCGGTGGGTGCAGCATGCGCCACTGCAATTGCCGATGCCTACAAAGTCAGGGAAAAACAGGTTCGCCAGAAGCGTCTGGCCGAAATTCGCGCTGACGTGGTTGCTAAACTGACCGCTGAAAGCGATGGTAGCTTGTGGTCTGCGGATGCGGTAAAAGGCGCTGTGGAAGCTATCGAAAGCAAGCTGGTGCGCAACATCGTCATCGCCGGTGAGCCGCGTATTGATGGCCGTGATACCCGTTCTATCCGTCCGATTACCATGCGCACTAACGTGCTGCCGCGTGCACACGGTTCGGCATTGTTTACCCGGGGTGAAACCCAGGCGCTGGTCGTGGCAACCCTCGGCACTTCGCGTGATGCGCAGGTGATCGACGCCATTGAAGGTGAGCGCAAAGAGCCATTCATGCTGCATTACAATTTCCCGCCGTCATGCACCGGTGAAACCGGTATGGTGGGTAGCCCCAAGCGCCGCGAAATCGGTCATGGCCGTCTGGCCAAGCGTGGCGTTGTTGCCGTGATGCCGGACATGGTTGATTATCCATACTCAGTGCGTGTGGTATCTGAAATTACTGAGTCTAACGGTTCCAGCTCAATGGCGTCGGTGTGCGGCGCCAGCTTGGCGTTGATGGATGCGGGTGTACCGATCAAGGCGCCGGTGGCAGGTATTGCCATGGGCTTGGTGAAAGAAGGCGAGCGCTTTGCCGTGCTCAGCGACATCCTCGGTGATGAAGATCACCTGGGCGATATGGATTTCAAGGTTGCTGGCACCAAAGACGGTATCACCGCTTTGCAGATGGACATCAAGATTAACGGCATCACCAAGGAAATCATGCAGGTTGCTTTGGCGCAGGCCCAGGAAGGACGTTTGCATATTCTCGGTTTGATGAATCAGATTATCTCGCAGCCGCGCAGTGAGTTGTCAGAGTACGCGCCGCGTTATGTGACATTCAAGATTAATCCGGAGCGCATCCGTGATGTGATCGGCAAGGGCGGCGCAACGATTCGTGCATTGACTGAAGAGACCGGCACCAGCATCGACATTACGGATGATGGTACGGTGAAGATCGCCTCCGTCGATAAAGCCGCGGGCCTGGAAGCACGCCGTCGCATTGAGGAAATTACTGCGGATGTGGAAGTGGGTCGTGTTTACGAAGGCAAAATATCCAAGCTCATGGATTTCGGCGCGTTCGTTACGATTCTGCCTGGCAAAGATGGTTTGGTGCACATCTCACAAATCTCCGATGACCGTGTTGAGAACGTCAGCGACAAACTCACTGAAGGCGAAATAGTGAAAGTGAAAGTGCTGGAAATTGACAAGCAAGGCCGCGTGCGTTTAAGCATGAAGGCTGTGGGCAAAGACAGCTAAGCGGTTTCAACCCTTACTGACTTGCAAAAAAGCCGGAGAGTAACTTCCCCGGCTTTTTTGCGTGGGGGATTACGAATAGAAATCCAGGCTTGCCATAGGCTAATTCCAGTCCCATTTCAATCAGCGAATAAACATGTCCCGACCCCTCTCCCCAACTCTCTCCCGCAAAGCGGGAGAGGGGGAAATGTGCTATTGAATTAGAAATGGAATAAGTCGTCATTTCCCTGGGTGGGGACTATCCCTCGGCCCGCAAGCGGAGCCGATTTTTATCCATCAAAAATGGCGCTTCCAATCCGCACCAATGTGGCGCCTTCAGCAATCGCTGCCTCCATGTCGTTAGACATGCCCATGGAGAGGGTATCGAGACCCCAGCCGTTTTGGTTCAGCCGTTCAAAAACTTCACGCACGACGCTAAATAGGCGGCGCTGTTCATCAAAAGTTTGCCGGGGCGCGGGGATTGTCATCAAGCCCCGGAGTTTAATGTGGGGCAGTTCCCTAACGCTTTCGGCTAATCTCTCCAAGGCGGCCAGGTCGCGCACATCGATACCCTGTTTTTGCGCTTCATCCCCTGCATTGATTTGCAGGCAAATATTCAATGGCGGCAATAGGGCGGAACGTTGCGCACTGAACCGCCGCGCAATACTCTCGCGGTCTAGGCCATGTACCCAAGAAAAATGCTGTGCAATCTGTTTAGTTTTGTTGGATTGCAAGGGCCCGATAAAATGCCATTCGATACCTTGGTTGTGAAGCGCGCCAATTTTTGGCAGCGCTTCCTGTAGATAACTTTCACCAAAAAGCGTTTGCCCCGCCGCGCGGGCCGCGTGTAATGCTGAGACGGGCCAGCCCTTGCTCACGGCCAACAAGGTTACTGCGCCGGGTATCCGGCCAAACCGCTGTTCCGCCTGCGCAATCCGTTGTTGCACTGCCCGCAACCGTGCGCCAATAGGCTCCCCGTCAGGGATAAAAGTATTCATTTTGCGGATATTCGTGGTGTATTAATTTTGTGTTGCGTGGTTTAGGATGAAACATCGTTTGCAAGGTTGGATTTAACGATGGCCTGCAACTGTACCTGCTTTCAACAGAGGTAAAGACCACGGCCACGGTATCCGTCCCTGGTTTATGGTACAGCCTAAGAAATTACATGCTTCCCGCGTAAACCCGCCATAGATGCCGGGGTGTTGAGGGCGGCCATAGGTTGGCCGACATGATATCCTTGCACAAAGTCCACGCCATATTGTTTCAATAAATCCAGCGTCTGCTGGGTTTCCACGAATTCGGCAATGGTAATCTTGCCCAAGGCATGCGCTACCTGGTTCATGGATTGGACCATCGCCTGATCCACTAACCCGTTCGCCAAGCCTTGCACAAATGACCCGTCAATTTTGAGCTTATCTACGGGTAAATGCTTCAAGTAAATAAATGAGCTGAATCCTGCGCCAAAATCATCAAGCGCAAATTGGCAACCCATGTCTTTTAAGACGCTAATGAAATTTATGGCTGCCGAAAGGTTGGCGATCGCCGCCGTTTCCGTGATTTCGAACGTTACCCGGGCTGGATTTAAAGCGGTGTCACGCAACAGGTCCCGGATCAATGGTAATAGCGCCGCATCTTCAAAGGCCCGACCGGACAAATTAATGGAAAAACCCACTTTGCGTCCTGTTTCATGCAGTCGCGCCAGTTCCTGGATAGCTTTCGCCACTACCCAACGATCGACACTGTGGATCAAACCAAAACGCTCGGCGGCGGGCAAGAACCCACTGGGTAAAATAACATGCCCATCATCACAGCGCATCCGTACCAATACTTCATAATCATGCGTTTGGCCATCTGCCAACGACATTATGGGTTGATACATGAAGTGGAAACGGTCTTGTTCCAACGTTTGCCGTACCCGCGCTGCCCATCCCATATCGGCCGCCATATCGGCTTTTCCTCCAGCCAGGGGATCATGCATGTACGCCTGATTACGCCCGCGTGATTTTGCGACGTTCGCCGCCATGTCGGCCTGGGCCAAGCATTCATCCGCTGTAAGGATGCTATTGTCTATCATGGCGATGCCCACGCTGGCGGTGATATTGTAGACGCTCCCCGCATCAAAAAATTTATATGCTTCCAAGAGTGAGCGCAAATATTCCGCGACGCGTGCCGCGTTGTCGTTATCGACGTTATAGAGCAATACGGTGAATTCATCACCGCCAAAACGCGCGAACAAATCGCCTTCGCGTAAATGGGATTGCAATAAGCGCGAAACTTCGATCAATAGCCGGTCGCCCGCGGCATGGCCCAACGTATCATTGATATATTTAAACTGGTCGAGGTCAATATAAAATAACGCGCAACTCGCGCCGCTCCGCGCTACCCGCGCCACTAACCGTTCCAGTTCCTGTTGAAAATAACGGCGGTTAAATAAGCCCGTAAGGGAATCATGTTCTGCCTGGTAGGCAAGCTGCCGTTCAAAGGCTTTTTGTTTGGTGATGTCGCGTGCCGTGCCGCTGCTGCGCACTACTTTACCTTCCGCATCGACATAAGGTTTCGCGTTGAAGCTCAAATTATGCGCTTTGCCATTTCGGTCGACGTGGACTGTTTCATAATGAAAAAGCTCCTTGCCATTAAGCAGTTCCGCAAAAGCGGCGGCATCTTGCGCCGCATGCGTGGGGGAGTAAACCCCGCTCATCAGGCAACCGATCATTTCATCGGGATCAAGGCCATAGATGGTCCGTGCCGCTTTGTTCAGGTAGGTCCAACGCCCTTGCGTGTCCGCGCTCCATACGAGGTCGTGCGCGGTTTCCACAAGGTCACGGTAGCGCGCTTCAGCATGCATCAATTTTTCCGCGGCGGCTTTGCGTTCAGATATATCCGCCACCAGGCAGGTATACATAAGCCTGGAGTTCAGTTGCATCACGCTTACCCGCGCTGATATGGCAATAACACAGCCATTGGCGTGGATGCCTTCCGCTTCCTGTTCCCCGCGCATCACCCGGGGCAGTCCTTGTGCGGTAAGGATTGACGGAAGGAAACGGCTAAGGTGTTGTCCATAGGCTTCTTGTGTGGAGCAACCAAACAGCAATTCAGCGGCAGGGTTAAATGTATCAATACACCCTTGGTCATTCACGGCGATAATGCCTTCGGCCGCTGTCTCAATAATCGCCCGCACTTGTGCGTGCTGGTCTCCCAAATGCCGGGAAACGGTGTCCAAGGCCTGCCTGAGATAGCCTACTTCATCCTGCCCGTGCAGATTGATTGGGATGACGTCGGGAAGGTTTGACTGGATCGTTGGGGGAGTGGTGGATTGAAGCTGCCGAGGCGGGGGCAACAAAGCTTTCGCGGCGGCTGGAGATGGCGCATCGCGGGATGCATCAAATGTTACCGTTTGCCCCGGCGCCCTACGTAACATGTTACGCACCACCAAGCCTGCCAGGATGACCGCCAGCAACCCGGGCGTAGCCCACATCAGCAAGGACTCAGGTGACATAGTAGTTCATGTGCTCCGCAACACGGGGGGGTGGGTAGTTCGATCTGGCTCAGCAGCCGAACTTGTAATCATGACAGAAATCCCAGCGTCCTGCCAAGCAGGAAATCAAATTTTCCTCGGCTTGAGGTAACCCTTGTTATTAGCGTATCGTGGGGAAGATTGACCGTGGGACGCCGCAGGCGAAAAAGCGCTACAACCACAAGAAGTATAAGTCATTTGCCTTCCGGGGCGCCTTCCATTGAATGCTGCTGGATAGAGCGGTATACTTTGTCACATTTCCCCTATGATTTTGTAAGCCAAAATTTAGGTGGAACATGTCCCGACCGGGAAATTGATTAGATCAGGATATTAAATAAAGTGAACCCCACAGATACCTTGGCGTCGGGTCTATACCGTCCGAGTTTTGAAAAAGACAGTTGTGGTTTTGGTTTGATCGCGCAGATGGACGGCGTGCCCAGCCATTGGTTGGTACAAACGGCGATCAATTCCCTGGCGTGCCTGACGCACCGCGGCGCCGTGGCTGCCGATGGCAAAACCGGCGATGGCTGTGGCCTTTTGTTTAAAAAACCTTCAACTTTTCTTCAGGACATCGCCAAAGAACAAGACTTTG
>JAGVME010000014.1 GCA_020053945.1 Gammaproteobacteria bacterium | reverse complement strand
GAAGGTGTGCTAAGAGCCTATTCCAAATCTCACTGAAGGGCGCATCGCGGCGTTGGAAACAAGCTCAAAATGCTCATGTACTGCGTGTACACTCCCCTTTTTCGCCCGTTTCCGCCTTGCGCTGGGAACCCTTCGCTTCACTCTTCCCTTGAGTGAGATTTGGAATAGGCTCTAATAAATGGAATCTATCGCCAATAAAACAACATAGGCATTGATTTTAAATAAAAAATATAGTCAAATCCAGTTTTACAAGCAGGTTGATAATAATGATAGGTATTTTAGGGGTGTCTACTTTTAATGGGGCACCTTAGAACATGCGGCTCTGGTCTCTTCATCCGAAATACCTTGATCCGCAAGGCCTCGTAGCGCTGTGGCGGGAAGCGCTCTTGGCGAAAGCTGTGCTGCGTGGAGAAACGCGCGGCTACCGTAACCATCCGCAACTCGAACGTTTCAAGAGCCACACAACACCGCTTGCGGCCCTATCTGTGTACCTACAGGCTATTTACGCGGAGGCGGTAGCGCGTGGGTATGCTTTTGACAAGAGCAAGATTCAGGTTGCAGCGGAGCCAGCAACGTTGGTGGTTACATCCGGACAACTGGATTACGAGTGGAGGCACCTGATGAATAAATTGAAAGCACGCAATTTCGTGCTCTATCAGAAATGGCAAGAAACGATAACACCAGAGCCACATCCTATGTTTGAAGTGCGTGTAGGTGAAATAGAGTCATGGGAACGCCCATAAGCAACTCGTCAGGAGGCGAATTATGGATAATAAGACAATGCTCCGTGGCCTTAAAAACATCGGGCCGACCATCGCAGACCGCCTTGAAACTGTGGGACTTAAAACCGTGGGTGATTTAAAACGAACAGCGGATCAAGGCAACCTTCGAGGCCGATAATGTATGAAAGCTGTAGTGTATGAAAGATATGGGCCGCCCGAGGTTCTTCAATTGAAGGAGATCGCAAAGCCCACGCCCAAGGACAACGAAGTCCTGATAAAAACACATGCGACAACGGTCACATCAGCCGACTGGAGGATACGAAGCCTTAATGTGCCTACCGGCTTCGGGTTCATCATGCGTTTAGTATTTGGATATTCAAAACCAAAGCAACCCATACTCGGGATGGAGCTGGCCGGGGTAGTTGAATCGGTTGGCAAAGATGTGGGGAAATTCAAAATCGGTGACCCGGTTTTTGCGTTCAGCGATGCCGCCATGGGTTGTTATGCGGAATACAAATGCATGCCACAAGACGGGACGGTGGCACTGAAACCCGTCAATCTGACCTTCGACGAAGCCGCTGCACTCTCTTTTGGCGGAACAACAGCATTGGATTTTTTGAGAAGAGGAAAACTTCAGCGCGGGGAAAAAGTACTCATCAATGGCGCTTCCGGAGGGGTAGGCACCGCGGCGGTGCAGCTTGCCAGGCACTTTGGGGCAGACGTAACCGGGGTGTGCAGCACCGCGAACGTGGCGCTGGTGCGATCCTTGGGCGCCCGTCATGTCATCGACTACACCCAGGAAGATTTCACGCGGAATGGTGAAATTTATGATGTCATTGTCGATACCGTCGGCACGGCGCCGTTTTCCCGCAGCAAAACTTCATTGAAGGAAAGGGGGCGCCTGCTTATGGTTTTAGCCGGGTTGCCAGATATGCTTCAGATTCCCTGGGTGTCGATGACGGGCGGCAAGAAAATCATCGCCGGTCCTGTGGCCGTACGCCCGGAAGATTTGCGTTTTCTCGCGGAGCTGGCACAGGCGGGAGAATTCAAACCGGCCATTGACCGGCGCTACCCGTTCGAGCAGATCGCCGCAGCGCACCGCTATGTCGATACTGGACGCAAGAAAGGAAATGTCATCATAACGCTGGAGCATGATGATTGAACCCAGGAATATCGATCACATAGAGCCGAAAAATTGGATAGAAGGAGTCCGACCGGCAGAGGGCTTATCGTGGGGGGGAAGTGGATGGGAATAGCTTCCGCCGCAACGATTATCGCCCATCCCGCGTTTAGTTCCCCGCAATTTTCTAGTGTATCATTAACCTACAAGTGTCGAGTCATCGGGAAAATGCCGCATTGAAAGTCAGGGTTGCGGCGTTACGAAACAGTTTAGGTGAAACGAAGCTGGGATAAATTCCTTGGCGTATTTGTTTGTTATGTGGAATGGCGGATAATTTAATTATCAATTAAAATCAATAGTTTAATTTTTTTATCTGGTTAGGATCGCTATTTTTATAAGTTAAATTGGCGCAGGCTTGCCCTGTTTAAACCCGGCTTATGGCTGGAAGAAGGTAGCCGCCTATGCCAGGTTAAAGCCTAACCTGCGATAATAGCGCTTTATGGAATTAATATGCGCTCAATGAATGGTGGAGAACTTCATTTTTATGGATGGTGTGACGATCATATTAGGTTTGATTATGGTGGGTGTGCTCGCTGCCGTCGTGTTGTGGTTTACGCGTAATAAAGGCGTGGTAGGCAAACGTGTTGTGGTAGGCGAGTCTACCCAAAAAATCACGGGTATGGCGCAAGACAGCGTAGACACTGATCCTGCCGATGATTGGGAAATTGTGCCTGTGACACGGGTCCGGCGCGGTCGTGGGCAGGAATACATGGGTGGTGAAGGTGTGCCTGAACTCTTGCCGGAACAATCGGTATTAGCGCCGTTATCGGTAGATAGGCCGCTGCATGCGGAGCAGCGATATAGCGCTGCTACGTCCGGCCAGTCAGCGATGGAAGAGCCGCCGGGCAGGGGATCCACGCGCGCGGTACGGCCACGCACAGAACCCGACGCCGTTCACGAAGGGCGGGGGCAAAAGGATGGGCAAGAGCTGCCACTGGCTACGCCACGTGAATTGATCGTGGTGTTGAATATTATCGCCAGCGATGAGCAGTGGTTAGAGGGGCCATGCGTCGTCAATGCCGTGCGTAGCGCCGGCATGCAGTATGGCGACCCGGGAATTTTTCATTATGTATCTTCCGCAAACTCCCAGGATGAGCCGCTATTTAGCCTAGCCAATATCCTTAATCCCGGTATTTTCAAGATGGATGAGATTGAACAGTTAACCACGCCCGGCGTGACGCTGTTTATGCGTTTGACGGGCACGGCTGCTACCATGGATGGGCTGGATGCCTTTACCCGTATGCACGATACGGCCCAGCAACTCGCGCGGGCGCTGAATGCCGAGGTGTATGACGAACGGCGTTTGAGATTGACAGAAGCAACGGCGCTGCGGCTGCGTGATAAAATTGTCCAACACCAACACAATGCTAGCGCATATTAAATTTTTAAGGGGGTTAGCGTGCCAACAGAAGCGGATCCAATAATAGACAAGTGGTACAGGCGACTTGATGACGGTACCGAATTCAAGGTGACGTCCATGGATGAAGATGAGGCCACCTTTGAGATGCAATATATCGACGGTGAAGTGGATGTGGTGGATCTCGATACCTGGTATGAATGGGATGTGAAATCAATCGCGGCTCCCGAAGGATGGGCAGGCTCGTCTGATGATGACCTGGCGGAAAATGACATTGATATGGACGATGAAGAATGGACGGAATCGCTGGAGGATTTGCGCTCCAAAGAAATCGAGGACGATTGGCGGGAAGAGGAGGACGAATAGTTACTTCATCAATACCCCGCCGCTTGCGGCGGGGACAGCGCGAGGGGTTTCCCCATGAGATTTCACCCCATGAGATTTCAAAAGGGGAGAAGCGCCGCCCTTCCCTTTGGTCGCCGTCGCGGTTTCATACCGCGGCGAGCGGAATTCAAATTTATTTTCCGGAAGATGTTGGACCCGAGGATGTAGGGCTAAGCGGTCTTGAGAGGGTGTGCGCATGACCTCTGTGCCTGCCCCCAGCGCGGGACGTCCCCCTTCCCCGGAGCGGAATGCGCATTGGCGCCGTCCCGTGCTGGCCTACGTGGCAGTGGTGCTGTCGTTGGCGGCCCTGGGTTATGTGGCGTATCTTGACCATACCGTGCGTACCCAGTTTGAGGGTAACCGCTGGGCCTGGCCTTCACAAGTGTATGCGCGGCCACTCGAGCTTTTTGCGGGCGCGCCATTGGGCAGCGCGCAATTTCTTGAAGAACTGCAATTATTGGGATATCGCCGTAGTGCCCACGGTGAACGCCTCAGTGGCAGTTACCTGCGGCAGGGCGAAGAGTTTCAGGTAATAACCCGCCCATTCACCTTCGGCGATGGCAAAGAAGAATCCATTCCATTGCGGCTGCGCTTCGCGGGTGGACGCCTGGAGAGCCTGCGCCACTTGGATAGCGGAGCATCCCTGGATCTCGTGCGCCTTGACCCGGTGCTGATCGGCAAGATTTATCCGGCGCACAATGAAGACCGGGTGTTTGTGCGTTTGAATGAAGTGCCACCCGTATTGATCAAAGCCTTGCTGGCGGTGGAAGACCGTAAATTTTATGGCCACAATGGTGTAGATCCCCTGGCGGTCATGCGCGCCCTGTGGGCCGATGTGCGTGCCGGGGAAATGGTACAAGGCGGCAGTACCCTGACCCAGCAATTGGTGAAAAATTTTTTCCTCACCAGTGAACGCAGTTTAACGCGAAAAATTAAAGAAGCCATCATGGCATGGCTGCTGGAAATCCATTACGGCAAGAAAGAAATTCTTGAAGCGTATTGCAATGAAATTTACCTGGGTCAATTTGGCAAGCATGCCATCCATGGTTTTGGGCGTGCCAGTTGGTTTTACTTCCGCCGTCCCTTAAGTGATTTGAAGCTGCCGGAAATCGCGCTGCTGGTGGGGATGGTGCGTGGCCCTTCATACTATGATCCGCGCCGCCAGCCCAAGCGTGCGCTGGCGCGCCGCAACCAGGTGCTGGATATCCTCGAAGAACAGGGTGGCATCACCAAAAAAGAATCCCAAGTGGCGCAAGCCTTGCCGCTGGCGGTGCAAGCTAAGGCATCCAGTGGTGGACTGTCATTCTCGCCGGCATTTATTGACTTGGTGCGGCGTCAATTACAGCGTGATTATTCCGAACAGAATTTGAATTCCGCCGGGCTGCAAATTTTTACTACGCTTGATCCATTGATCCAGAACCAGGTGGTGAATGCGCTGTCCGCACGCATCGGTAAACTTGAAAGGCAGCAGCGGTTGCCGCGTGACAGCCTCGAAGGCGCGGCGATCATTACCAGCCGCGATAATGGTGAAGTGCTGGCAGTGGCAGGGGGACGCGAGGCTGATTTTGCCGGATTTAACCGAGCCCTCGATGCCACGCGCCCGATTGGGTCGCTGGTGAAACCGGCGGTGTATCTCACCGCCTTGGCGAATCCCAAGCAATATACCCTGGCGACGTTGCTCGATGACAGTCCGTTATCTTTGAAAAATTCCGGGGGAGGCACGTGGACACCCTCGAATTATGACCGGGCATTTCACGGTGATGTATCACTGAGGGCGTCCCTGGCGCATTCTTATAATGTCGCCACGGTGCGCCTGGGGATGGATGTAGGCGTGGGACGCGTGTTGCACATGATGGCGCGCCTGGGCGTGGCAGAAAGCTTCCGGCCGTATCCCTCGGTGTTGCTGGGGGCGGTGGCGATGGATCCCTTTCAGGTGACGCAAATGTACCAGACGCTTGCCAGTGGCGGGTTCCATACCCCGTTACGCGCTATCCGTGAAGTATTAAGCATCGAAGGCAAGCGATTACGCCATTATGAGGTTACCGTGCGGCAAGCGGTGGAGCCTGCCCCGGTATTTTTACTGAATCGAGCCATGCAGGATGTGATGCGCTTTGGCACGGGCGCTGCGTTATATTCCCGCATACCCTGGGAATGGGCGGTGGCAGGCAAAACCGGCACCACAGATGACCTGCGCGACAGTTGGTTTGCCGGATTTACCGGAGATCGGTTGGGCGTGGTGTGGCTAGGCCGTGATGATAACCGCTCAACCGGTTTAAATGGCGCGACGGGGGCATTGCAGGCATGGGGTGATATCATGTTGCGTATCGGCGCCCAGCCCTTGCGCCTGGAAGCTCCAGCCGGTATAGAATGGATATGGACGGATCCGGCTACAGGATTGCGCACGGAAGAAGGCTGTTATGGTGCCATCAACATACCGTACATGCGTGGCTCGGGGCCGGTGCGGATGGGGCCTTGCCAAAGCGCGCCCATCATTGAACCAGAAATAGATATAATGGATACCGGTGATACACCGATAGACGGGGTTGTGGAAAAAACCTTGGACATTTTAAAGGGAGTATTTGATTGATATTAGGGGGCATGGCAGGCCATTCTAAATGTGGCCAGACCAAGGTAGCGGTAATGGGGGTGATGCTGGTGTTGGCCGGCTGCACCACAGCGCCAAAACCGGCAGGTAGCCGCATTGAGGCGCCACTACCTGCGGGAGAATCCGCGCGCTCCAATGGCAGCAGCGCTACCCTGCAGGCCGGGCCGGGCGCCGGGGCTATGTTGCAAAAGGCCGAAGAATACGCTCGGGTGCGCCGGTTTGATTTAGCCATCACCACCTTGGAACGGGCATTACGCATGGAGCCGCGCAATGCGTGGATTTGGAATCGTCTGGCCGCGACGCACCTGGAAGCCAGAAACCGCCAGCAAGCCGCACATCTGGCGATAAAATCAAACGCCTTGGTCAGCGAAGACCATCCCCTGCGCGCGCTGAATAATCAAATTATTGCCAGGGCGCGTAAATAACCCATTCCTGCGCCAGATTTTATGCTATACAGGCGCGCGGTTGTCTTATAATCAGAATTTAATCGGTCCATAGCAATTGGCACCACGCAGCGTGGTTTGGGCGCCTGGAGAAGGAATCCCTTGTGGCTGTTTATTCCGTAGATAAATTAATCGCCGAAGCGCGGCGGCTCTCCGCGGAATACCGCAAGGCGACAGGGCGGCCGCTGGGTGGCGTGAGCGCCGAAATCGCTGAATATGATGCGGCACGGTCAATGGATCTTCAGATCTGTGAACCTAAGCCGGGAGGTTACGATGCCATTGGGCGCGGCAAGCGCGCAGGCATGCGCATCCAAATCAAAGGCCGCACTATTTTTGATGAAGGCAAAACCGGGCAGCGTATCGGGCAGCTTAAAATAGAACAGGACTGGGACAGCGTCATGCTGGTGTTGATGGATGAAAATCTTGAAGCCTTCGAAATTTACGAGGCCCTGCGTGAAGACATCATGCAGGCGGTGGCAGGCCCTAACGTCAGTAACCGCAACAAACGTGGCGCCATGTCGGTGGCTAAATTCAAGGCGATCAGCCGTCTGGTATGGACGCGTGAAAATGGGGTTGAAGATGATGAAGTCTGGAATAACGCCTGAGGCTATGTGCAAGGCTTGTTGATGGCATCCTCTGCCGAACTACTCGGTCCAAATGGGCCGCTGGCGCAACACATCCCAGGTTTCGCGCCGCGTGTGCCGCAGCAAGAGATGGCGCATGCCGTGGCTGAGGCGCTGCATAACGACAGCGTGCTCATCAGTGAAGCGGGTACCGGCACAGGCAAGACCTATGCCTATCTTGTCCCGGCGCTGATGTCCGGCAAGAAAATCATTATTTCCACCGGCACCAAAAATCTGCAAGACCAACTTTATCACCGCGATCTGCCCGTGGTGCGTAACGCGCTGGGCGTGTCAGTGCGCACCGCGTTGCTCAAGGGCCGCGCCAATTACCTGTGTTTATATCGCCTCGAAATGGCTGAACTTGATGGTCGCCCCCGCACCCGCGAAGAGCGCACCGCATTGCACAGCATCCGCGAATGGGCCGGACGCACCCGCAGCGGCGACATCGCCGAATATGTTGATCTGCCCGAAGACTCTACGCTGTGGCTTGATGCCACCTCCACCAGCGATAACTGCCTGGGGCAAGAGTGCCCTTCATTTGCAGACTGTCATGTGGTTAAAGCGCGCCGTGCCGCGCAAGAGGCAGATCTGGTCGTCGTCAATCATCATCTGCTGTTTGCCGACATGGCGTTGAAAGATGAAGGCTTTGGAGAATTACTACCGGGCGCCAATGCGTTCATCATCGACGAAGCGCATCAACTGCCCGAGGTCGCCTCAAATTTTTTCGGCAGCGTATTCAGCAGCCGTCAATTACAGGAGCTGGCCGACGACACCGTCACCGAACATCTGCGTGAAGCAGGCGATATGCAAGAGCTACCCACCGCCGCGGAT
>JAGVME010000117.1 GCA_020053945.1 Gammaproteobacteria bacterium | reverse complement strand
GTGTGGTGTCGGTGCCTGCGCTGAGGGTGGCGTTACCCGGCAGGGTATTGCTAGGGGTGGCGCGGTCGGTACGGATGCTGGCGCGCAGGCCGTCGGCATAGAGCGGGTCAATGAGGCGCGCCATGGGCACGGTCACCTGGTCCGGGTCGCCCAGGTAAATGGCGCGGTCGCGGTAGGCGCGGCGCAGGGCTTCGACAATGAGGTGGGTGCGCGCCACCGGTTCCAGCGCCTTCAGGTCATAGCCCGCGAGAATGTTCAGGGCACTAATCAGCGCGATGCCGCCAGACGAGGGTGGCGCGGCAGAGGTGATGCGTATGCCGCGATAAGTGCCCTGCACGGGCTGGCGCTCGATGAGGCGGTAGCTGGCGAGGTCTTTCTGCGTCCAGATGCCCCCGGCGCGCCGTACACCCTTGATGAGTTTGTCTGCCACCGCACCGCTGTAAAAACCTGCCGCGCCCTGCTTGGCGATGGCTTCCAGGGTGTCGGCAAGATCGGGCTGTTTAATTAAATAGCCGAGCGGTGGCACGTCGTTTTCATGCAGAAAAATGCTGGCAGCGGCCGGAGACGCACGCAACGCCTCCAGCCGGAACTGCGCCATGCGCCGGTACGATTCGCTAATCTCAAAACCATCGCGCGCGTGGCGAATGGCGGGGGCAAGGGTTTTGCGCAACGGCAAGACACCGTAATGCTGGGCAAGGTGGGCAAGTCCCGCCGGTATGCCGGGAATCCCGGCGGCCAGAGGGCCGTCTACGGACAGATTGGGTATCACTTCACCTTTGGCATCAAGGTACATATCACGCTTCGCGGCTAAGGGCGCGCGTTCACGACCATCGAGCATCGTCTGGTAGCCATTTTTAGCGCGGTGCAGCAGCCAGAAACCGCCGCCGCCCAGTCCTGAGCCGGTGGGTTCGACAACTGCCAGTGTCGCTGTAATTGCCACAGCGGCGTCAAAGGCGTTGCCCCCCGCGGCGAGAATTTCATGCCCGGCTTCAGTGGCCAGCGGATGGGCGGTGGCGATCGCGGCCACCGGGGGTGTGGTGGCAGAGAGCGCTGGCCCGCAGAATACTAATAAACAGAGCAGGAACCAGCGTTGCATGTGACTTTTATCCTGCCTTTTTAACTAAATGCAGATATTTGACATACAGATCGTCGCGGCTTTCAACATGATTGGGGTCGTTGGGAATGCAGTCCACCGGGCAGACTTCCACGCATTGGGGCGTGTCAAAATGACCCACGCACTCAGTGCACAGGTTGGGGTTGATTTCGTAAATAGTCTCGCCCTGCGAAATGGCGTTATTCGGGCACTCCGGCTCGCACACGTCGCAGTTGATGCATTCATCAGTAATGATCAGGGACATACATTCACACCTCGAAAACGTATTTTACCGCATTCTTTCCTGAAGTGCAGCTTTGACATGCGGGTGGACAAATTCGCTGATAGTTAGTGTCCAAGCGCGTGGCTCCTCGCGCCCTCGCTGGTGTTTTGATTGCTATGGTGGGAGCGAGCAGCCTGTTCAATGCAGATAGTGTTTGAAAAAAAAGACGTGTATTCTTTACTGTACGCTATTCTACTGCACTCCCAAAACTGTCGAAAGGATTTTATATGCTCAAAATCGCTATTGCCGCAACTTTTCTGGCCGCCGCCCTGTCGGCGCACGGACAACCCATGCCCGCGGACGCCAAGGGCGGCTCGGATCATCCGCTGCTGTCGCGCTACACAGGCTCGTGGTTGATCGGCTGGCGAACAAGCAACTTTGCGGAAGTGATGCCGCTGCAGATGCTGACTGAAGACATCGCCAAGAAAAAGAAGCTCGACATGAATCTGACGGTGGAGGGCGAGTTGACGGAGCTGTTTTACAGCTCACCTAAAGGCCGCACCGCGCTCGAAGTGCAACGCAACTACGAAGGTGCGCTCAAAAAAGCCGGCGCAAGCCTGGTCTACACCTGCACCGGTGATACCAACTGGGGGTGTTTCACCGGCGGTGGACCAGCCAGCATGTTGCTGTGGAATAGCGTGGTGCCAAGAGAACAGCAGGTCAAGGTGGAGGGGGGCGCGTACACAGCATTTAATGCCACGGCCCAGAACCTGCGCATGTCGTTGTTCAAACTCACCCGCGCCGGCGCCGACACGTACGTGACGGTGTACTCCGTCGATGTGCCGAAGGACACGGAGGACTTCGGCGACTCTGCTTCCACCTATGTACAGATCGTGCAGCCCAAAGCCATGGAGACGGGCAAGGTCACCGTCGATGCCAATGCGATGAGCAAGGGCCTGCACGCCGAAGGCAAGATCGCGCTGTACGGCCTGTTCTTCGACACCGGCAAGTCAGAGATCAAGCCCGAATCCAAGGCGCAGCTCGACGAGATGGTCAAGTTGCTGCAAGCCAGTGCGGCGCTCAAGGTCTTCGTCGTCGGTCACACCGACAACCAGGGCGCCTTGGACGCCAACCTCGCGCTGTCGCGTGCGCGTGCGCAGGCGGTGGTGGATGCGCTGGTGAAGACCTACAAGATCGACGCCAAGCGCTTTGCCGCTGCAGGTGTCGCGAACTATGCGCCCGTGGCGAGCAACGCCAGTGAAGCTGGGCGCGCAAAGAACCGGCGTGTCGAACTGGTGCTGCAATGAGGGAAGAAGTGATGACAAACCGAACGACACAGCGGATGCTGGCGGCGGCCTTCTGCGCCGCGATAGGGTTCAGCGGCCCGACCGCCGCCGCGACACCCAAGCCTGGCCTATGGCATTCCACCACGCAGGTGTGGATTGATGGCAAGGAAATGCCCGGTGGCGCGGGCGTGGAAACTGAGTGTGTCACCGCAGCCGAAGCGGTCATGAGCCCAAAGGACATGCTGGAACAAGCGAAGCAAGGGGTGCGAGAGATGCACGAGGCACCTTGGGTGTGCAGCAACTTCAGTCAGGAACGTGCCGATGCCACCGGCTACTCGTTCGACTTCAAATGTAGCTCACCCGTCTACACACGTGCTGAAGGCACGATCCGGTTCGAAGCTGGCGAGCGGCGCTACCGTAGCGAAATCAACAGCCGTAGCCATCTTGTGAACATGGGGACAGTAGTGGACCGGTCGCTCACGGTCGGCCAATGGCGTGCCGATCGCTGCGAGTGAGACATTCTGAATAATAACAGGCGCGCCATCAGTTTCACTCACCGGCTCCGAATTGACGATACATCAATCGAGCGTGGCTCCAATCAAGAATGTCTCCAGCACATAAAAACCTTAAACCCCGCGCATTCTTTCCTGCAGCGCAGCTTTGACATGCGGGTGAACAAATTCGCTGACATCGCCACCCAGCCGGGCGATTTCCCGAACCAAGCTGGAGGAAATATAGGCGTATTGTTCGGCGGGCATTAAGAACAGGGTTTCGATTTTGGGCGCCAGCTTGCGGTTCATGCCTGCCAGTTGGAATTCGTATTCAAAGTCAGACACGGCACGCAGACCACGCAAAATCACTTGCGCGCCGCGCTCCGTGACGAAATGCACCAGTAATGAATCAAAACCACAAATCTCGACATTTTTTATCCCGCCCAATACCGTGCGCGCCATGTCCACCCGTTCATCCAGCGAAAACACGGGGGTTTTGGTGGTGTTGGCCGCCACTGCCACAATCACGTGGTCAAACAATTGCGCGGCGCGATGCACCAGGTCCGTGTGACCATTGGTGACGGGATCAAAGGTGCCGGGATAGATTGCTGTAATTTTCATGGTGTATGATTTACCGTGACTTTGGGTTTACCGACCGCAAGAGAATAACCCGTAATTCACGGGGCGGCCGACGAGGAAGGTTGTCGCGCTTGAATTGCATGCTTGGATTTTATAATACCTTTCTTTGCCAGTGATACTGAATAGCAATAAATATCTATAACGTGAAATTAACCCGCTGCGCGATTTTGCGCAGTCCGGGTTGCATGTAGGGTTAGAGATTAGCGCTCCCAATACCACTCAAATACCTCGTGGATCTCTTCCGGGGGAATTTCTAGCGCAAGCTCCGCATAGCCATGCTGGCCTACAGAGACGGCGAACGCAGCGGTTGCGGCACGGCAAACGAGAGGATTAGGCCCTGGGCGAGCCAGACTTGCAGCCAGGGGCGCTAACGCACGAATTGACTCGAAGTAGGCTGCGCTTAGATCGGCCGGGATGTCCAGATTATTTTTGGCTCTGGCAATTTCTATGGAGGCAGGCAGCGCAAAGAAACTAAAGGTAGCTCTTTGTGAGGCACTGGCTAGGTGCTTAACAATCTCGGGTACTGACGCGAATGAGGCAGAGTAAATATCTCCTTGATGGTAGAGCAAGCTCCAAAGCGAAAACCAAGGCTCCTGCTCATAAGATGTTTCAGATGGAAAGGAGGCGAGTTGAGCAAGAAGTGCAGGGGTGTTCTCAGCGGAGCCATACGCATGCTCTAGGTTTTCCCAACTTACCATGTTGACCTCCATTTGAGTCATTTAACTCATTACGTAGGTTCGGTATCCACCGCAAGGGCGCGAAGCGTGGCGCCGTCGGGATAGCCGTCGGCAATCATCCCGGACGCCCCTTGAAAGGCGCGTAGCGCCGCGCGCGTCGCTGTGCCCATGATCCCGTCCGTTTTACCGGCGTTGAATCCCAGATGGTTCAACCTTTCCTGTAGGCGTGTAATCGTGCGGTGGCTCAGCGCGGGCTCGCTCGCCGGTGGCCGTAATAATGCGCTGCCGCCGGCTATCCTGTCCGCCAACAGGCCGACAGAAAGCGCATAAAATTCACTGCGGTTCCATCCCATGATGACCTCGAAATTGTGATACACCAGAAACGCGGGTCCGGTGTGCCCGGATGGCAGCAGTATCGAGCCCTGCATATCCACGTCGGGCAGCCGCGCCTTGTTTGTCAGCCTGACGCCCAGACTGGCCCAATGGCGGATAGGTTGTCGATTCTCCAATCCGCTCTGCGCATAAGGAAAATTAGCCGGGAGCAGAACCTCCCTGCCCCAGCGTTCACCGCGTTGCCAGCCGAGATTCTCCAGGAAGTTCGCTGCGCTGGCCAGCGCATCCCGCTCGCTCTTCCACAAATTGACATGACCATCATGGTTGCCATCGACCGCAAAGTTGAGGTAAGCGGAGGGCATAAATTGGGTATGCCCCATCGCACCTGCCCAAGAGCCCTGCATCTCCTGGGGTGTAAGCGATTCACGGTTGAGTAACATCAGCGCGGCCATCAGCTCATTGGAAAAATAATCATGGCGACGATCATCGCAGGCCAGTGTCGCCAGTGCATCGAGTGTCGGTAGGGTGCCCAGATAGCCGCCATAGTGGGTCTCCAGCCCCCAGAATGCAATGAGGTACTGACCAGGGACACCATATCGGGGCGTCACTTTCGACAGAAACGGCTGGTATTCATCCCGCAGGCGGCGTCCCTGATCGATACGCTCGGGCGTGACGCGCCGCGAGAAATAGTCGGCGAACGTCTGGGTAAATTCTGGCTGTGATCGATCTAGCGCAATAACCTGAGGCTGAGGCTCGAGCTTCGCCAGCACCGTATCTATAACCCATGTTGGCATCTGCTCCGCTCGGGCTCGGTCCTGCAAGGCAGTCAGGCAGGATGAAAAACCATCGTCCTGCCCTAGCGCCAGCGGCGAGCACAGCAACCCAACTATCAGAATGCTTAAACGTTTGGCCATATTTTCTATCATTTCGGTTAACCTGAAACCGATGATTAAAGCGTAGCGGGAAGGCGAAAATGGCAGATATGGCATTAAGTCCCTTATGGGAAATGGGCCTGCGGTCATTCCGACCGCAGGGAAGGAATCTGTTGTTCCGGAAATGCTTTAGCGCTTGCCATTATTGATAAGGGACAAGATCCCCCCTCGCTTTCGCAGGCGCTAAAGGCTGCTCGAAATGAACTATGTTCCTTAAACCACCGCCGTAGGTTTTACCACTATTTTCCCCTCTTCCACATGCACCGACAAATGCCCCCCCAGCAGCGCGCCCAGTTCATTGCCTACCAACCGTGCGCGCCAACCGTTGCGCAGGGCGGCTTCTGGGTCGCCAGCAATAATGGCTTCGAGATCAGACTGGTTGGCGAGCAATGACGGCGCGACGCCATGTTCCAGGCCACGCTGACGCACCAGCGCCATCATTAAATCCGCCAGCACTTTATCGCTGGGTTTGAGTTTGCGCCGTTCGTGCCATTGGGGGCGTTCGCTCTCAGGAATGGCCAAGCCGTGTTCGGTGGCGGCCAGGATTTGCTTGCCCCATTTTTTGAGTCCGGCCTCGTTCATGCCGCGTATTTGCGCCAAGGCTTCCAGCGTGGCGGGGGGGTGGCGTGCGATTTCAAACAATACGTCATCGTCGATCAGCCATTTACGCGGCTTGTCGAGTTTCATGGCGGCGGTTTCGCGCCACGCTGCCAGTTCGCGCAAAACAGCGAGTTGTTTGGGTCGCAACATTTGGCCACGTTTCACCTTGCGGAACATTTCTTGCGGATAGGTAGTGTACAAAGCGGGATTGGAGAGGTATTCAAAATCATCTTCCAGCCATTGCATGCGGCCAGTATCGATGAGTTCGGCGCGCAGTTTTTTGAAGATCGGGCGCAGATGGCGCACGTCGTCTTCGGCGTAACGAATCTGTTCGGCGCTCAACGGACGGCGGCTCCAGTCGGTGCGCGACAGGGTTTTGTCCAATTGTTCGCCACAGATCGATTCCACCAGGCGGCTATAGCTGATGGACTCTTCATGCCCGGCCACGGTGGCTGCGATTTGCGTATCAAAAATCGGCGTCGGTACCCGCCCGGTCAAATCATGAATTATTTCAAGGTCTTGGCGCGAGGCATGCAGCACTTTGAGAATGCGGGTATCGAAAAATACGTCCCAGAGCGGGGTTAAATCGTGCAGCGCCAGCGGGTCAACACAGGCAATGACATCATCGTTCGCCACCTGGATGAGGCACAACCGCGCATAATAGGTCTTTTCCCGCAAAAACTCGGTATCAATGGCAATATAATCACCCTTACCCAATGCGTGACACAGTTCCTGCAAAGCTTCGGGGGTGGAAATGACCATAACAACTCCAAACTACACTTGTAAAACCACAAAGTATAGTTTAATTGGCACTTCATGGCTACCTTGAGCATTGTCCAATGACACATACGCAGGAAGCGAAGAGGTGTATTTTTCAGCGTATGATGCGCCTAGCGGGGCAGGTGTCACGTGGAAACAAGACCGAAACCACCGTGAAACCGAAGCGTACCAGGAAAGTTTATTGCGCAGGCATTAGAATTTGTGAGTAACTTTTGATTTTTTTGGGGGGGCAATGGATGATGGTGGGCCCGCTCGGACTCGAACCGAGGACCAAGGGATTATGAGTCCCCTGCTCTAACCAACTGAGCTACAGGCCCTTGTAAGCATAAGGGATAAAAAAGGAAGTGGGGAGTATACCGTGTGACGGGAGTTTCGTCACGCTGGAATGGAAACCGGGGGCTCTTGACCCCCGGTTATCTTAATCCAGGAAACTGCGTAGGTTTTCCGAACGGCTGGGATGCCGTAATTTACGCAGCGCCTTGGCTTCTATTTGACGGATGCGCTCACGCGTCACGTCAAACTGTTTGCCGACTTCCTCAAGCGTGTGGTCGGTATTCATGTCGATGCCAAATCGCATGCGCAACACTTTGGCTTCACGCGCCGTGAGGGTTTCCAGCACCATCTGGGTGGCTTCGCGCAGCCCCTCAATGGTGGCGGCATCCGGCGGTGAGATGACGGTGGGATCTTCAATGAAATCACCCAGGTGCGAATCTTCATCATCACCAATCGGCGTTTCCATGGAAATCGGTTCTTTAGCGATCTTCAGTACCTTGCGGACTTTATCTTCCGGCATTTCCATTTTCACCGCCAACTCTTCCGGCGTCGGCTCACGCCCCATTTCCTGCAATAACTGGCGTGAGATACGGTTGAGTTTGTTGATGGTTTCGATCATATGCACCGGTATGCGGATGGTACGCGCCTGATCGGCAATCGAACGTGTAATCGCCTGGCGTATCCACCACGTGGCATACGTAGAAAATTTGTAACCGCGCCGGTATTCAAATTTATCCACCGCTTTCATCAAACCAATATTGCCTTCCTGGATCAAGTCAAGGAATTGCAGGCCCCGGTTCGTGTATTTTTTGGCGATGGATATCACCAGGCGCAAGTTGGCTTCCACCATTTCTTTCTTGGCGCGGCGCGCTTTGGCCTCACCAATCGAGATCTTGCGGTTGATATCTTTAATCTCATTAATCGTCAGGCCCGATTCTGTCTGCAACGCAATCAGGAGACGCTGTGCCTCACGGATGCTATCGGCGTGTTGCGCCAGCACCGGCGAATAATCATGATTACCTTTGATATGCTGATCCAGCCAGGCAAGATCGGTTTCATTGTCAGGAAAAGAAGTAATGAAATCGCGGCGCGGCATATGTGCCGAGTTGACGCAAATGTCCATAATCACGCGCTCATGCGCACGGATACGGTCCATCACCCCACGCACCCGCATCACTAACCGGTCAATTTGCAAGGGCGTAAGTTTGAACTCACGAAAGGATTCCGCAAGATCCTGGCGCAGCTTAAGGGTTTTGGCGTGGCCTTTACCCTGCTTCGCCACCATATCCATAAATTTGGTATGCAGCTCCTCGAGTCGGCCAAAGCGGACGCGGGCCTCTTCAGGATCAAGCCCGGTTTCTGCTTCTTCCAGCTCAGGCTCGACATCCCCCGCCGCCTCAGCATCTTCATCCTCCAGCGCGGCGGCAACCAGTTGCAGCTCCTTATCGAGATCCGGCAAAGGTAACGCGGCTTCTTCAGCATCGGCATCGTTATAGCCGCGTATCACTTCCGTAAGGCGCATTTCTCCGGTGTGCGTCCGGGCATACTGGCTTAATATTTCAGCAATGGTAGGCGGAAACAGGGAAAGCGAGGTTAATACCTGACCCAAGCCATCTTCAATACGCTTGGCGATCACAATTTCGCCTTCACGGGTCAGCAACTCTACCGTGCCCATTTCACGCATATACATGCGCACCGGATCGGTGGTACGGCCAAAGTCGCCGTCTACGCTGGCCAGCGCGGCAGCGGCTTCTTCGGCGGCATCATCATCGGCTGCCACCGTGGTATCCGCCAGCAACAAGGCATCAGTATCCGGCGCCACCTCATGCACAGGAATACCCATGTCATTGATCATGCTGACGATATCGTCAATCTGTTCAGGATCGACAATTTCATCAGGCAAATGATCATTCACCTCGCGGTAGGTCAGGTAGCCTTGCTCCTTACCTTTAGCGATTAATAACTTCAATTGAGACTGTTGTTGCTCTTGATTCATGTCACCAGCCAATAATATTTACGTTAGACTCAAGGACATTCCAAGAAATCTTGGTTATTTAAAGCCGCGCACCTAGCCCATCCCGAAAAATAACTTTCCATTTTACACTATCGGCCCATAATAAGCAGTCTATTCTGCGGTTTTTTTAGCGGCATTTGACGACAACAATCGTCGTAATTCCGCTTTTTCCAGGTCGTCCAGGCCATCCAGGCGTTCAGTATGCAGCAAATTCTCCATCCGCTGCTGATGATACTGCTCCGCCAAGCGCCGCAACGCGCCCTGCAACTCGGCTTCCACGCCGGCGGGCACCTCAGGCTGCCATTGCGCCAGCTTGGCTAAATATTTACCTTCCTGCGTATCCCGCCAATGTTCGAGCAGCGCCGCCGTATTAAGATGTGGGCGGGCTCGCAATAACTCAAGCAACTCCACTAATAAATCCGCGCCAGCAACATCGAGCTTTGCCAGCGCTTGCGGATCATCCACCTGTTGCGCCAGCGCAGGCTGATACAACAAAATCTCGATGGCTACCCGTACCAGTGAGCGGCCTGCCGCATGCGCCACCGCCGCAGATCGCCGCCGCCCGAGGTGATGATCCGGCCGACGCGCGGTTATGGGTCTCCCTGTAACCTCCTGCGCCACTACCGCAACATCCCTGCGGGTAATTTCGGCTAACCGCTCCAGCATCATGTGACGAAACACGCCTTCTGGCACGTTTGACAATAAGGGGCGGACAAGTTCAACCAGTCGCGCGCGGCCATCCATACTTAATGTATCGACCTGTTTGGTAAGCTGGTTATAAAAAAATGTCGAAAGTGGGACAGAGTTCTCAATTCTGGCCTCAAAACCCGCTTGACCTTCCTTGCGTATCAGCGTATCCGGGTCTTCACCGTCCGGCAAAAACATGAAGCGCGCCTGCCGGCCCTCCTGAATGAGAGGCAGCGCGTTTTGCACTGCCCGCCAGGCCGCCTCACGCCCGGCACGGTCGCCATCAAAACAAAACACCACTTCCGGCACTAACCGGAATATTTTTTCCAGGTGGTCACGCGTAATGGCGGTGCCCAGCGTCGCCACACCATAGCGAATACCAAACTGCGCCAACGCCACGGTATCCATATAGCCTTCAACGACCAGCAAACGATCAAGCTGGCGCACCGCCTTGCGCGCTTCGTACAGGCCATATAATTCGCGGCCTTTATGAAACACCGGGGTTTCGGGAGAATTGAGATATTTCGGCAGCTCATCCGCGCTCAACACCCGACCACCAAATCCCATCACACGCCCCCGCGCATCGCGGATGGGAAACATGATGCGATCACGAAAACGGTCGTAGTAACCGCTGTGCAGGGATGCACGAGTGCCGCCAGAAGCAGGATGCTGGGAGCGGCCGCCCCTGTCTTTTTCACCTTTTTCTATTACCAAACCGGCTTCGGTCAGTTGCGCCTGCAATGCGGGATTAGCCTGCGCGTTAAACGCGCGCAGCAGATTGTCCCATCCCGGCGGCGCGTAACCAATATCAAAATCGCGGCTGATATCGCCACTTAATCCGCGCCCTTTCAAATACTCAATGGCGCGCGGCGCCTGCGTATGTTCACGCAACTGACGTTTGTAGAAAGAAGCCGCCTGCTCCAGCAATGCGTATAAATCCTTGCTCTGATTTATTGCTGGCGCGCCAGCATCGGATTTGGCGTCCAGCGCCTGCGGCATTTGCATGCCGACGCTCGACGCCAGGTCACGCACCGCGTCGATAAATCCGAGATGGTCATAGTCCATCAAAAAACCCAGCGCCGTGCCGGATGCACCGCAGCCGAAGCAATGGTAAAACTGTTTGTCAGGATTAACGCTGAAAGAAGGGGTTTTTTCGTCGTGAAACGGGCAGCGCGCGGTGTAGTTGCGCCCCACTTTACGCAGCGGGACACGCGCGTTAATCAGCTCAACAATATCAACGCGGGTAATTAATTCATCAATAAATTGCTGGGGGATCCTGCCTGCCATGCTTGCAGCCTCGGAAAACGTACTGAAAAGTATTCCGTTTGCTTGTGGACAAATTCAGAACCCGTCAGGCGCCAGGAAATAATGCGCCAAGCCGGTTTTTTATTTTGGCGCTTACCGCGCTCATGTCCGCACGCCCTTGCATTTGCGGTTTCAGCGCCGCCATGACCTTGCCCATTTCTTTCATGGACGCCACACCGAGGGCGGTAATGGCTTCGTCAATCATGGCGCCAATTTCAGCTTCACTCAAGGGCGCCGGTAAATACTCCTGAATGATGCCAATTTCATAAGCTTCCTGCGCGGCGAGGTCAGCCCGCGCGGCGGCTTCATACTGACTCAGCGAGTCGCGCCGCTGCTTGAGCATCTTGTCGAGGATCACCAGCACTTGCGCATCATCAAGCACAATACGTTCGTCGACTTCACGCTGTTTCATCGCTGCCGTAATCAGCCGTATGGTGCCCAGCCGGGGTTTATCTTTGGCGCGCATGGCCGCTTTCATGTCTTCGTCGATACGCTGCTTCAGGGTCTGTGACGACATGTTCCGGCCTTTAGCGAAAGTGGCGCAAGTAATTCTTAATACATGCGTGCGCGTTTGGTGATATCACGCGAAGATTTTTTAAGCTGGCGCTTTACGGCGGCGGCGGCCTTGCGCTTGCGCACAGAGGTGGGTTTTTCATAAAATTCACGGGCGCGGATATCGGCCAGTGTGCCTGCTTTTTCGCAGGTTCTTTTGAAACGACGCAGGGCAACCTCGAAAGGCTCGTTTTCTCTTACACGAACTAATGGCATCTACAACCTCGTTAAATAATATGATCAAGTATACTTTAATCACCCGCCCCCATAGTTATCGGGCGCTGGCGTAACTTCTAATTGTAATCCAATTTACCCCACGATGCCAAGAACTGTTATAAATAGGATGCGCCGCAAACCGCACATGTGGGGTCTTTTGACACGTGCAGGGTACGCCACGTCATGCTCAAGGCATCCAGCAACAGCAATCGGCCGATCAAAGTATCGCCAACTTTCATTAATACCTTAAGGGTTTCTGTGGCCTGCACACAGGCAATAATACCTACTACGGGCGCTAGCACTCCTTGCTGGCGACAATTTGCGTCGGCAGCTTCTTTGCCGTCCAGGTCGGCGTACAAACAGTGATAACACGGGCTGTCTGCGCGACCCGGCTGAAATACCGTGACCTGGCCCTGCAGGCGAATCACGGCGCCGGACACCAATGGTTTTTGCTCTGCCACACAGGCGCTATTGAGGGCGAAACGGGTGGCGAAGTTGTCGCTGGCGTCCACCACCACATCGGCCCGCCGCACTTGTTCGCGCAGCGCCTCACCCGTCAGGCGCGCGTTGATGGCAGTGATTTCTATATCGGGATTCAACGTCAGCAGCGACTCTTTGGCCGAGGCCACTTTGTCACGCCCTATGTCGGCGCTGCGATGCACGATCTGGCGTTGCAGATTGCTCAGATCCACCCGGTCATCATCGCAGATCACCAGATGCCCGACACCGCTACTGGCCAGATACATGAGCAGCGGCGAACCCAGGCCGCCCACACCGATCACCAGCACCCGCGACGCGAGCAACCGCTGCTGTCCGGCAAAATCGACCTCCTTGAGCAGCAGATGACGGCTGTAGCGGGTGAGTTGCGCGTCATTCACGCCGGGTCAGGCACGCGTATATATATAGAACGCATCGGTCGGCACGCGGCCATTATCCGGCCAGCCGCTGATCAGGTAGGCTGACTTGCCCACTACCGCCACCCCCATCGCGGCAAGGGTACCGGGCATCACGGGGGTCTGGTGCCATACGCCCTTGGCCGCGTCGTAATACGCTGCACGGTTATGAATGCCATCGCCGCTGTAGCCGCCAAAAATAAAAATGTCGCCATCAAGGATGCAGGTGCCCAGGCCCGCTGCGGTCCACGGCAAACCGAAGTTCTTTTCACGCGTCCACACATTGGTGGCGGGGTCATACGACTCAACAAAATCAAAGTTATGAAATCCGGCGCTGCTGAATGCCACGCCCCCCATGGTCATGATCTTGCCATCCACCACTACGGCGGTCAGCGCAAAACGCGGCGTGGGCAACGGCGCGATCTCCTCCCACCCGCCCCGCTCTGGGTTCAAGCGTTCACAGAAATTAAAGCCGGGATCCGTCTGCGGGCCGCCTTCAGTAGCCTTGGGATGGTGGCCGCCCATCACATAAATATAGCCGCCGGTATACGCCACCGCCGGATAATCATGCGGCATCAGCAAATCGGGGCCGTCTTCCCAGATGTCGCGGTCGGGGTAATAAATCTGCACCGTAGTCAAAAAGCGGAAAGTCCCGCTGGGTTGCTTAAAACCGCCACCCATTACATATATACGGTCACCCACAGTCGCGGCCACCGCACCGGAACGAAAGCACGGCATGTCCGCGCGCGCCTCCCATACCCCGGTGGCCGGGTCATACATGCGGGTGTAATTAAAGCTTTTGAAGTTCACCCCGCCGCCGCCAAAGGTATAAATTTTGTCCTTATAAACCGCGGTGGCGGGATGTGAGCGCGGAATATCCAGGGGCTCTTTGCTGACCCATTGGCCTGTTACTGCTACTGAGGCATCTTTCATAAAATAACCTTTTGAAAAATAAAATATTAATGTTAATCATCCGAAAAATTCAGGTGACCTAACACATGAAATTCAGCCCAACCACCCAAATTACACGAAATATTCGAACACCTCTTGATCAATATTCTTCAATTGTGGGTAGATAAATCC
>JAGVME010000065.1 GCA_020053945.1 Gammaproteobacteria bacterium | reverse complement strand
CTGCTTCAAATTCTTGTTCGTGCGGTGATTGAACCTGTGGCTTAGTTTGGGATTTAACCTGACGCACACCTTGGGCGAGCTTGGACTCCAGTTTCTTTTTCATCGACGTAACACCTCTTCAATAATTGCTTCAATATCCGCTACCGCCTGCAACCCCCGGCTGCCCAGCGCATACACGCTAATGCCTTCAACCGCGGCGCTGCGGTAGGCCGCACGCCGTTGGATGCTTGCCTGCAATAGCGGCACATCGAATTCAGCGACCGCTTGCTGCATGACGCGCGACAAGGCATTGCGCGTTTCTACCTGGTTCAACACCAACCAGGCTTGTAATGTCCGGTTTTTCTTTTGAGCTTCATTCACCAGCGCCGCCATTTCCACGCTTGCCCATAAATCGAGGGGCGAGGGCAGCACCGGGATTAACACCCAGTCTACTGAGGCCATGATCTCTTCAATGGCCGCGCCCTGCACCGCAGGCGGGCAATCCACTACCACGTAGCGATGATTTTTCTTGAGGTGGGAAATCACCGCCGCTGCCGAGTCACCGACCTGGGTTACGCGGGGCAGTGCGTCCTCATTCCCGCCCATCGCAACCCATTGGCTGATAGAACGCTGCGGATCAGCGTCGGCGATCGCTGTGGCCGCGCGGCGCGCCAGACCCGCGGCGAGATTGAGTGCCAGCGTGGTTTTGCCAGTGCCACCTTTCTGGTTGATTACCGCGATTACCCTGTCAGTCATATCGCCTCGATGACCTGTGTGTGCCCCTTCGGTGGGATGCGTATTACGCCGGGCCTTGTGCTGCGTAGGCTTTCATCTCCTGGATGAAGGCGGCTTCTCTTTCGCCCAATTCCATTTGACCTTCGGCGTCGATGCTGACATTGACATAAGTTTTGCCGAAATTAATATTGGGATAATAGCTGTCGCGCTTCGACAAGTCGGCGAGTTGATCGAGGAAGCGCCGTGCTTCACCATAGCTGCCGAAATCAAAGCGCCAGTGTAACGCTGGTTTTTGTGCGGTGGTACCCATGTCGGCTGGTGCCATGATCTTACCCCTTGCGTAATGCTGACAGTTGTTGATCAAGATCCTGAAGGTGGCTTAACTCATCTTCCATAATGGCGCGCATCAAGGCCTGTGTTTCACCGTCCTGACGTCTGCCACAATAAATCATCGCCTCTTCATAAAGGCGAATCGCTTCAATTTCCAGAAGGCGATCAATGTGCAGCATTTCTTCCAGCGTCCTGCCAGGCCGGGCCGGAGGTAGTTGGGTGGCATTACACGGAATACCCAAAACCAACATGCGTTCCATCAGCCGCTCGGCATGCGCCAACTCACCGCTGACATCCTGGCGAAATTGGTCGCTCTGGGCAGATAAGCCCCACAGGCTGGTCAATTTGGCTTGCAGTAAATACTGTTGCACGGCGGCCAGTTCATGGCTGAGCGCGCGCGACAGGTAGCTACCCAAACGGGGATCTGTTTGCATGGTACGCCCTTAATTAATGGAGGGTTCAGCCCAGACCGTGGTCTTAGCTGATATCCCCATCACGCCCACTGGTGCCTGCATCAGGCTTGGTCGGCAGGATATTTTCCACTTCGTTGTGTACGCGGGCAATGATGTGCGCTGCAACCAGGCCATCACCGACACGCTCACACGCATCTGCGCCGGCACGTACTGCGGCATTCACTGCGCCGGTTTCACCACGCACCAATACGGTGACATAACCGCCACCGACAAATTGACGCCCTACCAGACGTACTTCTGCTGCTTTGGTCATCGCGTCTGCGGCTTCAATGGCCGGTACCAAGCCACGTGTTTCGATCATACCTAATGCAACGCCACCTACTGTGTTTGCCATGATATATTTCCTTCTCTTTTCATCTGATTGTTAAGCGTTACCTTTAGTTGTCAGGCGACGCTTCTTTAAACCGAGGCTGAACCCGGTGATATATTAAACCGAGATTTGCGTCGGCAAAATGTTTTCCACTTCGTTATGCACGCGGGCAATGATGTTCGCTGCAACCAAGCCATCACCGACGCGCTCACACGCATCCGCACCGGCACGTACTGCGGCGTTTACCGCGCCGGTCTCGCCGCGAACCAACACGGTGACATAACCGCCACCGACAAACTGGCGTCCAATCAGACGTACTTCCGCTGCTTTGGTCATTGCGTCTGTGGCTTCAATCGCCGGTACCAGGCCGCGTGTTTCAATCATACCTAATGCAATACCGCTTACTGTGTTTGCCATGATATATTTCCTTCTCTATTACATTTAGTTATTAAACGTTGTTAAACGATACATCTTTAAGCCGAGGTTGGACTCGGTGATATATTAAGCCGAGACCTGCGTTGGCAAAATATTTTCCACTTCATTATGCACACGCGCAATGATGTGTGCTGCTACCAAGCCATCACCCACGCGCTCACACGCATCTGCACCGGCACGTACGGCAGCGTTTACCGCGCCAGTTTCGCCGCGCACCAATACCGTAACGTAACCGCCACCGACAAACTGGCGTCCAATCAGACGCACTTCCGCTGCTTTGGTCATGGCGTCTGCCGCTTCAATTGCGGGTACCAGGCCACGTGTTTCGATCATGCCTAATGCAATACCCTGTCTTTCAATCGCCATTTATGCACTCCTTAAATTTAAGTTAATAAAAATTGTTTTCTCAAATAACCACAACTTCGTCTTTACCCGGAGCGCCCAGTACCCGGATCCCATCCATCAATAATACCGCCAATGGTTAGATCGGTAAGAATCTTGTAATTACCCATACCATAGCGTGCGGGTGAACCCGCCAATGTAAACACCCATTTACCCTCGGGGACGCCTACCGGGTCGGTGGCAACATTGAGTCTGCCCTTGGCGTCACGCACCACCCGCAACGAGGCGCTATACAAGCCGGGCACCCGCCGTGTGGCTACGAGATCTGACACCACTTGCATAATTTCCATGTCAGTCTTCGGACCAATGGTCAATGATGCCGACTATGGTCAAGTCGCTGGGAAATTCCTTGCTGCCCGCCGCTTCACGCGCGGCAGAGGAACCTACACAAATTACCCAATCACCGGGAATGCAGCCCACGGCGTCCACTGCGATACTGCGCGCGCCGCCTTTTTCCTTCACCACCAGCAGCGGGCGATGCCCCATTTCTTTAATCCGGTTGGTCGAAACCAGGGTTTTTTCCACCTGACAAATTTTCATTCAATGCCCCGCAAAACTTTCAGTGCCACTGGTGCCGATCAATTCAATCGGGCTGCCAGGTTGTTTATCTTGTACTGTCATGCCGCTCACTAATAGTCCTTGGCGCGCCAACTCGCTATAGCGCGATTCAATCGCCGCCTTGATGCGCTGGCATCGCTCCACAGTACGCTCACGGCTGCCCGGCACGCGGTTGTCGTAGCGAAAGTGGATCGCCAGCGGAATCGGCAGGCCATGGCTCACGTTCAGCATCTTAAAAATTTTAATGCCCACATCCATATCCGGCGCGCCTTCTTCCACCGTATGCAGGTGGGCGAAGTACGCCAGGTTGCGTAACTGAAATTCTTCAAAACCATCGCCGACGCTGATAAAGCGTTCGTTATGGCCGATGTCGGGGTAACGCCCACCCCAGTTGCCGCACACATATTCGATCTGCGACAAGTTGTTAATCAACAGTGTGGCAATCAAACGCCGCATACCTTCATGAGGTTCGCCGTTGCCACCGGCCCAGCCCTCTTTGGCGCTGGCCGCCTGGATCGCCTGATATACCTTGAGCCGGGCGTTGTTTTCGTTATCGTTGACCGTCTCACGATACAAGCTCAGGTTATCCACGGTGCGGTACAAACTTATTTCACCGTCAGCGTCGGGTATGTGTACTTTAATGGCGTCAGTATCGGTATCAACACCTACCAGCAACATATCGACTGACGCGCCGCAACAAAAACTGTTTTCAATCGCCTGGCGAAACTCGCGTAACCGCTCCAATCCTTTTCCTGCCGCCTGAGTTTCATTGCTGCCATGTGCGGCGCAACCTTCGTGCGCGGGATCAGAGCTACTGGTGTGGTACACCACCATTTTCAGGTAACGCGTACCGGCATCAGCGGTGACCGGACGACCTTCACGAAAACGCATCAACTCGGTTTCGACCCAGCGCTTTACATTGGCCTCCACATCAAACATGGCGCCTGCATACGACTTGCGGCTGCGCACCGCAGCGGCGGGCAGGCGTAAAATATAACGCGCCAGACCTTTTAAGCGCCCGTCCGAGCAAGGCGAAATATCCACGGCGTGATAACCGCAATCCAGTAAAAATGACATTGCCTCATCTACGTTTCCTTCCCCGGTTTCTGCCGGAGTTGCTGCGCGGGTTTGCTCCGCCAGTAAACGTAATGTACCCAGCACACTTTCACCGTACAGGGCGCGCATATCAAGGTCAGTTGCCCAGGCATCCGCGAGAATCGAGGTACGTAACGAAAAACCCAACTCCTGAACGGCAATGGCTTGCGCCTGCCCGACAAAATCGGGCGCATGCTGCAAGCCGGCAATGCGCTTTAATACCGGAACGATATTGGCAAAGCGTTCCTTGATGGTTTGCTCATGCGCCAGCAAACGCCGGTTCTCAATGTCGTTCGTCAACGGATGGCGGCATAAACGACCGCTCTGTATCGTGCAGGCCGGATTCGGTTCCAGCGTGTCCATTACCGCATGTACCGAGGGTCGGCCAGGCAGCGTACCGCTGGGCGTCCCTAACCCGTACGGGGAGGGACGTATTCCAGCTAACGCGGCGCCTGTGCTGCGTCCGGGGCGATTGCGCGTATTCATGCCGGTTAGCCGCGCGCGCCGCCCGAGTAAGTAATCGTGGAGCCAGTGGCGGTGTTGCCGCTGCTGCCAGTGACCTTGCTCGGCGGTACTTGCAGATGTTCACGTTCTTTCATGGCCGTGATCTGCTGCATCGCCATGCTACGCTGATCACCTCGCAATGTCGGATTACGCCGTCTTGCAGAGGTACCCTCAGTACCCGTGGTGGTCTCACCGCGCTTCCAGGCTGCACCCGTAATGGAAAAACCCCCTTCACGGCCTTCCCCAGTGACACGATTGGATGACACTACTGCGGGTGCCTGTGCGACAGGCACCGCGGCGGCGGCATAGCCAGCGTCCTGATCGTCCCGATAACGAAACTCGGGGGTGCCAGAAACCAGTCCGGCAGCCAGGTTCACTGGCCCGGTAATACGGCCTTGTGCGCCATAAGCGGTGCCGGTAATCCGGCTAAGTTGGCTGTCCTGCGCGGTGCGCGCGGGGGACATTACGCTGAAATTACGTTGCACTGGCGCCACAACACCGCTCACGTTACCCCGGCTTGGTTGATCCGCAGGGCCGCGTGTCAAAGGATGTTGGCTCATTCCTACCGCGCCTGAAAGAGCGGGGCGTGCATCATCTGAATAAGGTGTGCCACTCAAGCGCTGTACAGCGCTTGGCCCAACACCGCCACGCGTACTGCCCATGGTGACTTTTTTCTCAACGCCCTGGCGCACACCCGTCATGCTGGCACCTGCGGCACCGCGCGGCGTGGAAACGCGCTCCCGTGTAGCGGTAAGCGCATTGGGCGCGCACAATTCTGTATATTGACCGGGACCGATGTATTCCGTACCGGAAATTGGCTGACAACCGCCGTATTCATCACCAGTGACTTTTGCATTGTGTTCCACGTTAGTGCCAGAAACCGCCTGACCGCGCCAGGTGCCTAGCACCGTAACTTTTTCTGGCGTTAACACTGGTGCACGGTTACATCCCTGATACTGTTGTAATCCGTTATATTCCGTGCCTGTCACACCTGCGCAGGCGCCGTATTCGCTGCCGGTCACTGCGGCACTTGATGCCACATTGACGCCGGTGACCTGGCGCCCACGGATCGTGCTCATCACACTGACTTTGTGCGGTACGCCGCTGCCCTGGCATACGGCACCGGACTGATCTGGCTGGTAATACTGGCTGCCCGTCAGCTTAAGGCAGGCGCCTGGCTCATCACCTGTGACTTTGGTGCTGCGGCCGACTTCAGTGCCGCTGACGGGACGTCCGGCGCGCGTCGCAAACATGCCCACCTTAGCGGGGCTGGGGGCGGGCTTGCTGGCGCACAGTGATTCAAATTGTTCGGCGTTCAGGTATTCGCTGCCCGTCACGTTCTTGCAAGCACCATACTCGTCACCTGTTACCTGGGTGCTGCGGCCCACCTGCGTACCGCTGACACGCTGGCTGCGGCTGGTTGAACCCACGCCCACTTTGGCGGGTGCGGCAGGCGGTGTGGCGGCACATAATGTTTCGTACTGTTCTGTGCCAATGTATTCGGTGCCGGTAATCGCGCGGCAACTGCCCGCCTCAATGCCCGTTATCTTGTTGTTGCGCTCAACCTGGGTGCCGGTAATCGGGTTGCCACGCAGGGTGCTGCCTTCCTCTACCTTGGCGGGTGTAGCGGCGCCTGTGCTACGCACCCGTCCGCTGGGGCGGCACACCGGGCTATCGCCACGACCATTCACGCATAACTCTTCACGCCGTGCCTGGGCTGCGGCACGTCCGCTCAGGCCATTCATCACGCTACTCATCATTCTGGAACCACCGCTGTTGCGACGCGCCGAACCATTCTTGCCGTTGGGCTTGATCGCCAGCTTGCCCTGGCTGGAAAGCGCCTGGCGGCGGCTTTGGCATAACTGGCGAACACTGGAAGCACTTGATCCCAATGCACTGGGCTCTGCATCCACCAACGCGCAGATAGCTTCCAGCGTTTGTTGTGCTGGGGTACTCTTGCAGCCGCAGGTATCGGTTTTTTCAGTCGCTTCAGGCGTTCTGCCCCCCGCAACACTTGCCCTTCCCTGTGCGTCGGTGTTACTCGACACCGGGCTGTTATTCACTGGAGCAGGGGTAGCGGACGAAGCCACCGACGTGATAGCGGGCGCTTCAGGGCGCGGTTTAACCCTGGCGGGCTGTGGCTTGGGGACGACTTGGCCCACACCTGACTTACCACCATGCGACATTGCTTGGCGGCGCGCACGGGACAGCATACGGCCATCCATGCCATTTGGTGTGGAACCTTGATTTTCTGCCTTAGCGTTGCTCATACCCTTTTCCTTACACTGCACTTTTTAATTATTACAATCGGCAATTCATGGGATAAGTGGGCGAACCCTACTGGCCGCCCACTCCCGTTTTTACCGTCCGCGAAACACCACGAAGGCGCTGCCCTGGCTCTGCGAATAATTGTCATAACCGATCAGGCGCACATGGTTATTGGGGTGCGCGCGGTGACAGGCTTCCAGCTCGGCGATGATGACATCAACCGACTGCTCGCCAAACATCGGCAACTTCCACATGTACCAGTAATAATTGAAAGCACGTGAAGGCTCCACGTGTTCAATGCCGGGATTCCAGCCCTGACTCACGATGTAGGCGATCTGGCGGCGGGTTTTCTCCGGCGTCATCGCTGGCAAATACGAAAAGGTTTCAAATTTAGGTGTTGATTTGTAATCTTGAATGTCAGCCATTTTTATTTCCTTTCTTTAAATCGCCGTACATTGCCATTTTATGGATGGCGCATATACGGCGAAAGTGGTCATATGTAGAGGTATCTTTTACACTCTCATGCCTTGCAACTCAGAAAAAGTGAGCCAAAAATTAACGGTTCACTACGTCCAGCTTATCCACGGTATCGAACTCGAACTTGATCTCTTTCCAGGTTTCCATGGCGATTTTCAGTTCTGGGCTGGTCTTGGCGGCATTGGCAAGAATCTCTTTGCCTTCGCGTTCAATTTCACGGCCTTCATTGCGTGCATCAACACAGGCTTCCAGTGCGACACGGTTAGCGCAGGCGCCCGCGGCGTTACCCCACGGATGGCCGAGTGTTCCACCACCGAATTGCAGGATGGAATCATCGCCGAAGATGTTCACCAGTGCCGGCATGTGCCAGACGTGAATACCGCCGGACGCCACCGGGAATACGCCGGGCATGGAGCCCCAGTCCTGGTCGAAGAAAATTCCGCGCGAGCGGTCTTCAGGAATGAATGACTCACGCATCAAGTCGACAAAGCCCAGGGTCGGTGCGCGATCACCTTCGAGCTTGCCCACCACAGTGCCCGAGTGCAGATGGTCACCGCCGGACAGGCGCAGGATCTTCGCCAGCACGCGGAAGTGAATGCCGTGGTGCGGGTTACGGTCGATTACCGCGTGCATGGCGCGATGGATGTGCAGCAGCAGGCCGTTGTCACGGCACCAGTTGGCCAGGCCCGTGTTGGCGCAGAAGCCGCCGGTGATGTAATCGTGCATGATGATGGGCGCGCCGATTTCTTTGGCGAACTCAGCACGCTGATACATCATTTCCGGGGTCGGGGCAGTCACGTTCAGGTAGTGGCCTTTACGCTCGCCGGTTTCAGCCTGTGCAGACAGGGTGGCGTCATGCACAAATAGAAAACGGTCACGCCAGCGCATGAACGGCTGGCTGTTGATGTTCTCGTCGTCCTTGGTGAAGTCGAGTCCACCGCGCAGGCACTCATAGACTGCACGGCCGTAGTTCTTGGCGGACAGGCCGAGCTTAGGCTTGATGGTGCAACCCAGCAATGGACGGCCGTACTTGTTCATCTTGTCACGCTCAACCTGAATACCACTGGGCGGGCCGCCGCAGGTTTTCACGTAAGCGATGGGGAAACGTACGTCTTCAAGGCGCAGTGCGCGCAGTGCTTTAAAGCCGAATACGTTACCTACCAGCGAGGTAAAGACGTTGACCACGGAACCTTCTTCGAACAGGTCGATCGGGTAGGCTACGAAAGCATAAAAGCAGGTGTCATCACCGGGCACGTCTTCAATGCGATAGGCGCGACCCTTGTAGTAATCCATGTCAGTCAACAAATCGGTCCACACCGTGGTCCAGGTACCGGTAGAAGACTCGGCGGCCACGGCAGCGGCGACTTCTTCACGATCTACACCCGCTTGCGGGACGATCTTGAAACACGCCAGAATGTCGGTGTCCAGAGGCACGTAATTGGGCATCCAGTAGTTCTGTCGATATTCTTTAACACCCGCGCTAAACTTTTTCTTATCACTCATTTACCATCTCCTTTCAGCTTCAGCCCGAAAGCCATAATTAAAAATCAATAAAACCACTGTGACGACTAAACCTATGCCAGTTGAAACTTACTATAAATAAATTTATCCATTATTGATAATTAATTATTGTTATGTTACTCATATATTATCACCTATGATCATGCGCCAATCCAAGGGGCAATAATGAAAAATTTTACCTTCAGACAACTCAAGCTCCTTGAGGCGGTTGCCCGCAACTCAAGTTTTACACGCGCCGCAGAAGAGCTTCACCTTACCCAACCCGCTGTTTCCATTCAAATTAAACAACTTGAAGACGAAGTGGGTATGCCACTTTTTGAGCACATGGGCAAGAAGATTTTTCTCACCGCGGCCGGACGGGAAATGTATGGGTTCAGCCGCGCCATTGCCCAGCAATTCACGGATATCCGCAGGGTGCTGGATGAAATGAAGGGCATCCACCATGGCAAACTCGACATTGCCGTGGCCAGCACCGCAAAATATTTTGCGCCATATCTCCTGGCAGCATTTTGCAAGCAGCATGCGGGAATTACCGTGAACCTTAACGTCACCAATCGGGAAGCTATTTTACGTGAATTGGCCGATAACATTCCCGATATGGCGATCATGGGCAGCCCCCTGAAAGGAAGGGATCTCGTGGCGGAACCCTTCATGAGCAACCCGCTAGTGGTTATTGCCCCCCCTGACCACCCGCTGGCACAGGGCGGCCGTATTCCATTGCAAACACTGCTGGAAGAAAGCTTCATCGTGCGTGAAAGAGGCTCGGGCACGCGTAATGCCATTGAGCGATTCCTTGAAGAGCAGAACCAGACCATGACCACTACCATGGAGATGAGCCGCAACGAAGCCATCAAGCACGCAGTGATGGCGGGACTGGGGCTGGGTATCGTTTCGGTACATACTTTAGAAATGGAATTTAAACTTAAGCGCTTGGTAGTGCTGAATGTGGAAGGCTTTCCTATCCTGAAAGATTGGTACATCGTGCATCGGGAGGGCAAGCGCTTTTCCGCCGCGGCCCAAGCATTCAAAGAATTTGTATCGCAAGAGGGGAGCAAGCTTATCAAAATCCCCGACCCCAATGACCGGTAAGCCCAGCCGATTGAGCATTCCCACCCCCCATCACTGCACCGCCACTGGACGGTGCACGCCGCCCATGAATTCGGCGAATGAGAGCAATATTTCTATCGCCTGAGGCGGTTCGAGTGCCTGATCCGGGCGAAAAACAAGGAGGGCGTTATTACGGATTTCCACATAGATACCTGGATGTTTACGGAGCAACTGCGCAAGCCCCGTTTCAATAAACTCCAGCGCCAGCGCCGGGTTTTCGGCGTAGAAGCGATAGTGCGAGCCCAGCACCGGACGATTCACCGTGTCTACCTCCTGATACTCGACCAGGTAACGTTCCAGATAATCCCCGGGGGTAACCGCAAGATTGGGCAGTTGCGTCTCGACGATATCCAGGCCATACAATTGGAACAGCGTATGGCGATGCTCCGCGTAATAATCCGGGGCCGCGGTATGGCTGTAATCGAAAAGCTTGATATGGCAACCATGATAAGAGCCCGTCATTACACAGCTCTCCTGGCGGTTATTGCCACGGCGCAGATAGATAAAGTCGTGGCTGTTGAGTATACCCACTGTCGCCGGGGCAAATTCAAAACCATAATGGCCCGCCACCTCCGCCATTTGCTGTTCGCGTGTTGACATCTGCGCCTTGTCCTTGACGAGTTTCGCATCGCGCATACGCGCCGCCAGCGGGTGGGGAGTGAACGTGTAAAAATTTTCCAGGCCCAGCATCTCGAAAGGCCGCCCCGCGTGCAGGCACGCTTCCTGGAACTGGTGCAGGTATTCCATCGCCGTGTGATCAATGATCCGGCCGGATTCGGTGACAGTCAGCGTAATGCCCGCTTCCGCTGGCAAAGTGCGCAATAACTTGTCGAGCGGCAATAGATTAAAACAGGCGATTGAGCCAAGCGAAACCCGGTAGTGCTGCCGTGGCGCGTGTTCGCCGCCCGTGGATTCGCCGGGGGGGAGTTCCTTGACTTTGATGATCGGATTATGGAATAGGCCGGCAAAATTCTCCCACAATAATCGCCACGACTGGCTAAAAGTGATGCGCCCCGTCAACACCGCACGCAGGGACGGCGTGAGCAGATAGACCAGCAACATGATTTCCGCCGCGATCCCAATCAATATCCCAAACAGCAGATCGGTGGCAAGAATCGCCGCGATAGTCACCACAAAAATAGTGATCTGGTCACGCCCGATGCGGTAAGTTTTACGGAATACCTGGATCTCGCACAACCGCCAGCCCACATACACCAGAATCGCGCCAATGGCGGCAAGGGGGATGCGGCTGATCAAATCCTTGGCAAGGAACAGGAACGCAATCAGGAATATCGCATTGTAAAAGTTGGCCCACAAAGTGCGCCCACCCGCGTCAATGTTGACACGGCTTTTGACGCCGCCAGGAATGATAGTGAGCCCACCAAATATGCTCGACAACGTATTTGACACGCCCATGGCGCGCAGCGT
>JAGVME010000006.1 GCA_020053945.1 Gammaproteobacteria bacterium | reverse complement strand
CCCGGCACGAGGGTGCAATACATTGGTTACGATAATATAACGCCACTTGGCATGTAACAGGCTGGCGATAATTAAAACGGTGTTCCATGACCCTTCCTCCGCCAAATCCGCCGTTGCAACTTCCTTTGCCAAGAAATAGTATGCCCTTGCCCCGCTATCCGCAACTCTTGCTTATCATGGGCTCCAATTTTCGGGTAATGGATGAAGATGCGGTATAACCGATGGGCGCCAAATATACATCACGTTCGTTTTACGCAAACGGCAAAGGAGGATAATCGCCCATCCCGGCAAGCGTAACCATCATTTTGCAGGAGAATTAAACGCCTTCAAGAGGCCACGGCCAGGATCAAGCCAATCACGGCAATAATGCCGAAAACAACTGTAGCGCCCGCCAGCCACACAATGCGGATACGATGGACTTCCATACGTTTGATGAGCTGGGCATTCTGGTCAGCCAGCACTTTAATCAACTCGGAGGACGCCAGCATTTGACTATGCAAGTCGGCAGTGGCGATTTCCATGGTTGCGAGGCGCGCCTGCAGCGTGGCCAGGGTGTCCAGGCCCGCGTCCGCTGGAACATCCGCCTCTTCATCCGCCAAGTCAGGTGAGGGGGATTTCTTGTTTACGGCATTCCATAGCTTTTTTGCCCCCTCAGCGACCTTAGGCGCGTTGCTTATAACGTCTGCCCAGGGGACCATCCGTAATACTGACAACCAACCAATAGCCATTGCAGAACCTTTCCGAAAGTACGTTGGATAAAACACCTTGATGGCCGCCTATTCTAATAGGCGCGCGGCAAAAACTCGCGGGTGAATCCGCTATGCAAATATTTTAATTGTTCATGTAAAAAACATCCCGCCTTACACCGGCTAGTTATCACACCCGGGCCCGCACTATCGCAGCGATCTCTGTATCATCTAACACCAATGGATTGGTGGTCATGCTGCTGCCACGGCTATTGGCGACAATGCGTGGAATATCACCCTCGCACACGCCAAAGTGGGATAGGCGGGGCAACGCGAGTTGTTCAGTCCAATGTGACAATCGCGTTACGAGCTGGTCTTGGGCTTGCACATCGCCCATTTCAGGGTTGTTTTCCAGCAAGCGGCCTACGCGCGCATATTTTGCCAGGGCAGGATGGCATGGTACGCGGGCACGCAACGCCGCGATATTGATGTGGGTCGCCACAGCAACCAGGGTACCGCATGCCACACCATGGGGGATGGGAAAAAATGCGCCCAATGGCGAGGCCAGGCCATGCACTGAACCCAGCCCGGCCTGCGCCAGAGTAATGCCGGAAAGCAATGCGGCGTAGGCCATCCAGGCGCGCCCTGTAGCGGCACTGCCCTCATCATTATCTGCCAGAGCGGCGAAAAACCCCCGCTGCACCGCTTCCATGCCGCTCCAGGCAAGTGCGTCAGTAAAATAACTGGCCTTGACCGAGACAAAGGATTCCAACAATTGGGTAAAGGCATCCATGCCGTCCGCGGCGATTAAGGACGAAGGGCATGCGGCGAGCAGGTCGGGATCAATTAACGCGTATTCGGGCACCAATGTTTCATGGCGAAAAGATTTCTTAAAACCCTGTTCACCGTGGATGCTGAGTACAGCGTTCTTGGTGGCTTCACTGCCCGTGCCTGCCGTGGTAGGCACGGCGATGAAAGGTAACGCCGGACCATGATAAGGAATGTTGCGTCCCACGTTTTCAAGATGGTCAAGCACAGAATTGCCATAAGGTAACAGGCCCGCGATGGCTTTGGCGGCATCCAGCACACTGCCGCCGCCGATGCCAATGACTGACTTAATGTGGTGTAGGCGGAAACGCGCCACTGCGGCGTCGACAAATTGCGGCGATGGCTCGCCACTGACACGCAGCTCATCATAATGTATTTTATGTTCCGCCAAGGCACGGGTAAGGGCTGGCCACTGTACAGTGGCACGGAAGGAACGTTCACCTGTGACTATCAGTGTATGTGGACCATACGCGGCAACCAGTGCCGGCAATTCGCTGATGCGTCCCGCACCGAACAGGATACGCGGCAGCCGTGTAATAGTGAAGGGGGTGAGGTTATCCATTCAGGCCTCGGGGCACAACGCGTGGTAGCTTATGCCGTGGCGCGGTTCAGCCATCCATGGCGCGACGGCATCCCGCCAGGCAAGATAATGCGCGGCTTGTTTATGGGCCGCGGCGTCCGCGGCGGTGACGTAGGCTTCGTACAATACAAAGCGGCAGGCATCGTCGCGCGATTGCAATACATCAAAACGCCGGTTACCGCGCTCCAGCACCGAGGCGAGATGATTGGCGCGGGTAGCCGCGATAAAATCATCAATGTATTCTTGTTTAACCCACACGTGAACCAGGGTAACATGCATGGTAAACCTCCTGTCGGCGCCGGAAAACTGTGCCCAATCCCGTTAACAGGCTGTTGAAAATCTCATTTTCAACAGCCTGTTAACGGTACACGGATGTGCCGCCATTTTTCAAGCACGGTTTATGTGATTGAAAAATGAAGCAAAGTGAAAATCACACTTTTCACTTTGCGGGTTGAAAAAGCCCATGGAAGGGCTTTTTCAACAACCTGTTAAAGGGACGTCATGGCATTGCATAATGTATATAAGGAACCCTTCGCTTGCGCCCGGCCCTTGGCCGAAATCGTGGGCAGTTTATGAGCGGCGCTAATTTATGTAATGATACCAGAGTGCGGTTGTTGGTTAATTTTGTCCACTATTTTTCACTATACCCACCCATCTCAGATGACACCCATCCCATAAACCCCCTTCGCCGCCGCTTGCGCAACCCCCGTCCTAATCTGCGCGCCCGTAACCATCAGCGTTTCTTCCAGCGCGCGCAGGCACAACAAAACGTTTTCCTTACGGCTGCTGTAACCCATCAGGCCAATGCGCCAGATTTTACCGGCCATGTCGCCCAGCCCAGCGCCGATTTCAAGATTGTAATCCATCAGCAAACGTCGCCGCACTTCGGCATCATCCGCGCCTGGGGGAAGGGTGATAGCATTTAATTGGGGCAGGCGTTGCCTTTCGCTGACAAAAAAACCCAATCCCATCGCTTCAATGCCGGCCTTGAGCGCTTGATGATTAAGCGCGTGCCGGGCCCAAGCATTCTCCAACCCTTCCTCTTTCAGCATCACCAGGGCTTCGTGCAAGCCATATAAGGGATTGATGGGCGCGGTGTGGTGATAGGTACGTTTGCCGGCGTTCCAGTAACCCAGCACCAGATTCAAATCCATAAACCAGCTTTGGCAAGGTGTTTTACGGCGTTTGACTATTTCCACTACACGTTCGCCAAAACTTACAGGGGATAATCCCGGTGTGCAACCCAGGCACTTTTGGCTGCCTGAATATACAGCATCCACATCCCACGCATCAATTTTCAGGGGCGTGCCGCCCAGTGACGTCACCGCATCGACGATCGTCAGCGCGCCGTAACGGTGGGCGATATCCGCCAGGGTTTTAACATCCGACTGCGCGCCAGTGGAGGTCTCGGCGTGGACAAAGGCCAGGATTTTTGCGTCGGGATTAATCTTGAATGCATCTTCGGCCTTGGCGGGATCCACCGCCGTGCCCCATGCATCTTCGACCACCACCGCCACACCGCCGCACCGCCGCACATTCTCGACCATACGGCCGCCAAACACACCGTTACGGCAGACGATCACTTTATCTCCCGGCTCAATGAGATTCACAAAGCACGTCTCCATGCCGACCGAACCTGGCCCCGACACCGGAAAAGTGAGTGCATTTCCAGTTTGAAAGGCATAACGTAATAAGGTTTTCAGTTCTTCCATCATTCCCACAAAGGCGGGATCAAGATGGCCGATAGTGGGCCGCGCCATCGCGGTCAGTATGCGCGGATGGACATCAGAAGGCCCCGGCCCCATAAGCGTACGGGAAGGTGGCAGGAAAGAAACGATATCTTTATAAGTGGGTGTATCCATGGATTTCTCACGTTATTTTATGGGTATACGGCATGCCAAACTAACAGGCTCCCTATTTTAGGCATACGATGAAAAAGACGCCATCATGATGGAACAAAATATGCATTCTTTCTCGGTCGTCGACAATACGGCGGATCAACGTCAAAAATATTAACGGAATTTCCGCACCGGAAAACAGTCCGACTTAATACCCGCACAAGGATTATATATGCAAAAAAAATCCCGGTTTACGTTATTAACAATGCTGCTATTATCATGCTTATTCACAGCGTCCCCGTTCATGGGTTCTGCGTGGGCCAGCGACAAAGAAGCTATTGTCGCCACCGTTAGGTCACTCACCCTCCAAGATGTCGCAATCATTGAAAAACATGCGCAATCGGGCGATGTAAAAGCGCAAACCGTGCTGGGCATGACCTATGCCTTGGGCAAGGCCACCTCACAAAACTATACCGAAGCCGCCAAATGGTACCGCAAAGCCGCTGAACAAGGCTTCACTGTCGCCCAGTATGAACTGGGTGTGGCTTATGATAATGGCAAAGGACTAAAGAAAAATCCTACTGAAGCCGCGAAATGGTACCGCAAAGCCGCCGAACAGGGTTTTGTCGAGGCGCAAACCAACCTGGGCTACGCCTACGAGCAAGGCCAGGGAGTGAAACGGGATTATGCCGAGTCCATTAAATGGTATCAAAAAGCCGCAGAAAAAGGCTCTCTTGACGCGCAATTCAATCTGGGGCTGATCTATGTCACTGGCAAAGGCGTCCCGCCCGATATGGTCAGCGCCTATATGTGGTTTAGCCTTGTGGCCAGTGACGGTGACCCCCAGGCGATGAGAAATGTTGCGCAACTCAAGCAGCGCATGACGCCCGAACAAGTAGCGCAGGCACGTAACAAACTCACCGAATGGCAACAGAAAAATCCCAAGCCGGTGGCGCCACCTTTGCGGCCTGAAGAAAGTGAACCGATGATTTCTTTGTAATTGCCTCTGCAACTCTGTTAAATCATTACAGCACGCTCGCAACATCCGTATAGGGAAGACTCAAACTCTCTGCCACTGCACGATAGGTTAATTTTCCTTGATGCGTGTTAAGGCCATTCTGCAATGATGGACTGACACGTAATGCCTGCAAACCTTGATCGGCCAATTCAAGCGTATAGGGCAAGGTCTGGTTCACCAGCGCAAAGGTGCTGGTGCGTGGCACAGCGCCGGGCATGTTGGCGACACAATAATGCACTACATTGTCCACCACATAAGTGGGATTATGATGTGTTGTGGCACGACTCGTTTCAACACAACCACCCTGATCAACTGCAACATCCACAATCACACTGCCGGGCCGCATGCGCGGCAGCATGTCACGCGTTACCAGCCATGGTGCTCGGCGTCCGGCAATCAGCACGGCGCCAATCACCAGATCCGCATGCAATACCGCTTCTTCAATAGTGGCTTGATTGCTGGCGCGGGTCTGCAAGCGTCCGGCAAAAATATCGTCGAGATATTGCAAACGCTCGTGGCGCGTGTCCAGAATCGTGACTAGCGCGCCCATCCCCAGCGCAATCTTGGCGGCATTCAGCCCCACAATACCACCGCCCAAAATCGTGACCTGGCCGGGCGCCACACCCGGCACGCCACCCAGCAACACACCACGTCCGCCACGATGTTTTTCCAAGCACGTCGCGCCCACTTGGGTTGCCATGCGCCCGGCCACTTCGCTCATGGGCGCGAGCAAGGGCAGTTGTCCCTGCGCTCCCGTCACTGTTTCATACGCCACCGCCGTGGTACCAGAGGATAGCAGGCGCTCGGTGAGTGGCTTGTTTGCGGCAAGATGTAAATAAGTAAACAGCAACAGATCAGGACGCAGAAAACCATATTCGGAAGCTACTGGCTCTTTTACCTTAACCACCATTTCGGCAGACCATACGGAACTGGCATCCGGCGCCAGTGTTGCGCCGGCAGCCTGATACTCGGCATCTGCGATACCGCTACCTGATCCCGCGCCATTCTGTACCAGCACCCGATGACCACGACTCACCAGCGCCTGCACTGCACCGGGTGTCATGCCAACGCGGTTTTCGTCGTCTTTGATTTCTTTTGGAACACCAATGAACATGAAAAATCCTCCTTATGCAATATGCTCGACAATTAGTTGTACGCTACGCTGACCTTTATATTCATTGACATCTAATTTATACGCGATATGCACACCTGCTGCCTGTAGCGCGGAACACTCCTGAACGTTGAACGCGATCGCATCAAACACCGGGGCACTCCCAGCTCCATCCTGCAAAGGACGCAGCAGCATTTTTAGGTGTTTTTCACCGACCACGCGCTGATTGACGATCTGGAATTGGCCATCGAACACCGGCTCGGCAAATGCTTGCCCCCACGGGCCACCGCTACGTAAAGTTTCAGCCAGCTCCATGCTGATATCGGCAGGCGCTAACTCACCATCACTCAAGACAATGCCACGCAACGCTTCATCGCCCAATAAGCGACGCACTTCTTCATCAAACGCAGTGCTGAATACGCTGAAGTGTTCGCGCTTCAACGTCAATCCCGCCGCCATGGCATGGCCACCAAATTTCACCAGCAAACCAGGATGACGTGCGGCGATGGTGTCGAGTACGTCACGGATATGTACACCATTAATTGAACGCGCTGAACCTTTCATTTCTGTTTCCGATGCGGCGGGCCGCTCCCGGCATCCTGCCTCCCACGACACTGAGCCTTCCATGGCTGGCGCAAAGGCGATCACTGGGCGATGCCAGCGGTCTTTGATACGCGACGCGAGAATACCGATGACGCCTTGATGCCATGTTTCGTCAAACAGGCACAAGCCATGTGGCATGGGCACGCCAGTGCCTGATTCCAGATTAGACCCAGAAAATTTTTCAAGTGCGGCCAGCGCCTGCGTCTGCATGTCGCCTTCGATGCTGCGGCGCTCCCGATTTAACTGATCAAGTTGCGAGGCAATATTCCGTGCCTGTGATAAATCATCAGTGAGCAAACAGGCGATGCCCAGCGCCATATCATCCAAACGCCCGGCGGCATTCAATCGCGGCCCTACCGTGAAACCCAGATCACTGGCAGCAATCCGTTGTTGCGGTCTGCCCGCTACTTCCAGCAAGGCACGAATGCCGACGCAACATGCGCCACTGCGAATCCGCGCCAGACCTTGCGACACTAAGATACGATTAACATGATCCAGCGGCACCACATCCGCCACCGTTCCCAATGCGACCAGATCAAGCACAGACGCCAGATTCGGCACGGACAACCCCTTGCTCTCAAACCAGCCTGACTCACGCAACTTTGCACGCAATGCCAACATCACATAAAAAATCACGCCGACACCGGCCAGTGCTTTACTGGGAAATTCATCACCGGGTTGGTTAGGATTAACGATAGCATCTGCGGCGGGAAGCACCGCGCCAGGCAGATGATGATCGGTAATTAATACCTGCATGCCGCGCTGTTTGGCGGCGGCAACACCTTCAATGCTGGAAATACCGTTATCTACGGTAATGAGCAAATCAGGTTGATGGCCGCTGGCAATCTCAACAATTTCTGGCGTTAATCCATAGCCAAACTTGAAGCGGTCGGGTACCACGAAGCGCACATCTTTAGCGCCCATCATGAGCAACACGCGCACTGCCACGGCGCAACTGGTGGCGCCATCTGCGTCATAGTCCGCAACGATCACGATACGCTGATCATGGCGCAATGCGTTATAGAGCACTTCAACAGCAGTGTCGATGCCACGCAGTTTTGATGCTGCGGGCAGATGTTCCAGCGAACGCTCCAGCTCGTGCGCCGCCACTACATTGCGTGCCGCATAGACTCGTTGCAATACCGGATGCAAGCCTGCCAATAGAGTGGCGGCTCCTGCGCTTCCTGCGCCCGCCGCACTTGCGCTTCCCTGCGCGGCGGCTTTATTTTCGTAACCACGTCTTACAATAAGTTTAGTTGTCACGCAATGCCTCCAGGGAATGCCGTCTTTTCCAGAAACGGCGCAACAAGGCGGGGGTGATGCGGAACATCCGCCCATTAGCGGCACAGATTGATGCGCTATCAAGTTGGCGCTGTTTTAACGCGGTGACTAACGGCGTAAACCACTGGTCAGCCATACGTTCCATTGCCGTCCCCCACGCACTCGCATCACCGTACAGCGCATCACGGTAACCATAATCCAACACCATTAAATGCGCACCCGGTGCAGGAGTGGCTAACCATGCGTGCAGGGATTCAGGTACACACACATGTGGAATGCCTGCCAAACGCGCCAGCCCGGTGGCCACAGGTTCGTCACTCAGCACCGTATTCCACGTAGGCGCTGTGGTAGCTAATGGCATAGGGCGCGGCAAGCACCCACCACCCCACAACCATACACTATTAATCGGCGCCGCGCGGCGCATCTCACGCGCCTGATTAACGGGACTGGAATGGAACAGCATTTGAATTTCATTGAGCACGGCATGCCAGCGTTTGCCCTGCGCGCCGCTTGGCAAAAAACCATCAATGTGCCGCCCTAAAACCTCTCTAACATCATACGTGCGCATGCGCGGATCGTGTGGCAACTTTAAATACCAGCGTTCGGGATGAGGCGCTTCGAGATGCCAGCCATCGGCAGAAAAAAAGGTGTTGAATTGCGCCACCAGCGCATCCGCTTCCGCGCGGGTGATGGATAACGCATAACTGTCCATCAACACCAGCCGTGACTGGTCAGCACGCAAATGCACCGGGTCGGCACGTATCCACCAATCGCCGGATCGGCCGCCTGGCATATTGCCCGCCTCCGCCAATCGCGCTACCGCCGCAACTGGCAAATCCTGCGCGGGGTCACGCGGCACGCCCATCAAATTAAACAACGTGGCCTCCACGCCCAGCGCGGGGATCGCCGTAAGCGTGGCACGCGACAGCAACAATTCCAGCGCCGCGCAATTCAACAGCGAAAAATCCGCGGCGCGTAATCCCGCGGGGCCAAACAATCCGGGAACAATTAGCGTAAGATGGCGGGATAGCGTGGTCATAAGCGGTATTGTAAAGCATAGGGTACCGAATAACCTATTCATGAAACAGGTAATTCGGTACAATGGCTAAATGTTAAATTTAAAACTGTGTAACCCTGCCCATGTACTGGGCAGCGCCTCACCGTGACCTCATGAGTTCTTGTGTCCCTTCCGCATCACCCCCATCCGGCAGGCTACGCATCCTTATTGTAGGCGCTATGGGTGTCGTCTACGGCGATATCGGCACCAGCCCCTTGTATGCCATGAAAGAAACTTTTAGTGGCCTGCATGCCATCGCGTCCACCCCAGATAACGTGCTGGGCATTCTCTCGCTGATGTTCTGGGCGCTCACGCTGGTAGTCTCCATTAAATACGCCGCCTTCATCTTGCGTGCAGACAATAAAGGTGAGGGCGGCATCATGGCACTCATTGCCTTGACACAGCGCGCCACCTCGACCAACGCCCAAGTGCGCTGGTTATTGGCATCGCTGGGGTTGTTCGGCGCGGCTTTATTCTACGGTGACAGCATGCTCACCCCCGCGATTTCAGTGCTCAGCGCCGTAGAAGGCCTGAAAATTGCCGCGCCTGCGCTCGAACCCTATGTGATCCCCATTGCGCTGGGCATCCTGGTAGCGCTGTTTGTTTTCCAGCGCCACGGCACCGCGGGTGTCGGCGCCCTTTTCGGACCCGTGATGGGCGTGTGGTTCGCCACGCTTGCCGTGCTGGGCATTATTAATATTGCCCACTTCCCCACCGTACTAGAGGCCATTAATCCCGCCTATGCCGTGGAGTTTTTCATGCATCATGGCGTGGCCGGGTTTCTGGTACTGGGCACCGTAGTGCTGGCCATCACCGGTGCCGAGGCGTTGTACGCGGATATGGGCCATTTTGGCCGGAAGCCACTTCAGCTTGCGTGGTTCTTTTTAGTCATGCCTGCCCTGCTGCTCAACTACTTCGGCCAAGGGGCATTGCTGATTAACGACCCCACCACCGTCGACAACCCATTTTTCCTCATGGCGCCTGACTGGGCGCTATACCCGATGATCGCGCTGGCCACCGCCGCCACTGTCATCGCTTCCCAGGCAGTCATTTCAGGTGCCTTTTCAGTAACGCGCCAAGCCATCCAGCTCGGTTATGCACCGCGCATGGAAACGCTGCATACTTCAGACAAAGCGGCGGGACAGATTTACATCCCCTTCATCAACTGGAGCTTGCTGCTGGGTATCATAGCGTTGGTGATTGGCTTTCAATCATCCAGTAACCTGGCCGCCGCCTATGGCATTGCCGTCACCGGCACCATGGCCATCGACACTATCCTGGTGTTCGTGGTGGCACGCGTGCTATGGCGCTGGCACTGGGCCGCCACCGCCGTGGGCATGGTATTCTTCCTCATTATTGATCTTGCTTTTCTCGGCGCAAATGCCCCGAAAATTATCCATGGTGGCTGGTTTCCGCTGGTCACCGCCATCGTTATTTTCACCTTGCTGGCCACCTGGAAACGCGGGCGCGACATCCTTATGCTGCGCCTTAACACGGAAGCAATGGAAGTTGTCCCCTTTGTTGCCGCCATCACCGCCCATCCGCCCTTACGCGTCTCGGGCACCGCAGTGTTTTTAACAGCCAGCCGCCGTGGCGTACCCCACGCCATGCTACACAACCTCGCGCACAACAAAGTCTTGCATGAACGAGTAATATTCCTCACTATAGTTACTGAAGAAATCCCCTATGTGCCGCCTGCTGACCGCTTCCAGGTAGAATCTCTCGGCAACGGCTTTTTCAGCATCCTGTTGCATTTTGGTTTCAAAGATAATCCAGACGTGCCCAAAGCCTTGGCGATCTGCAAACCGCTGGGTTCTGAACTCAATATGCTCGAAACCTCATTTTTCTTCAGCCGCGAAACGCTCATCGCCACGCGCTTGCCGGGCATGGCAAGATGGCGGGAAAAACTCTTTATCGGTATGGCGCGTAACGCTTCCAGCGCCATGGGATTTTTTAAAATCCCCCCCAATCGTGTGATTGAGTTGGGAGCACAGGTGGAGTTGTGAGTCCGGTATCAACGCTCAAATCGCGCCACTTTCCCGCAACAGCCCCGCCAGCGCTTCCGCCAATTTTCGATAACCTTGCGCGTTGGGATGAACAGTGTCCGACTTAAGGGCGCGGCTCATAAGAATGTCACTGAGTGTGGCCGCCTCGTAGGGAATACCAAATTCCTGGGCGATTTCCTCATAAAATTCCGGCGGCGACAACCGCAATCCCGCTTTCGGCACCCCTACCAGCACCACCGCCACGCCCTTGGCTTTTGCCAGCGTAATCATGGCGCGAATATTGGCGGCGGCTTGTTGTTCGCCCAAGTTACGTAGAAAATCATTGCCGCCATGGCATAAAATCAACAGCTTTGGCGCATGCTCATCCAGCGCATCAGGCAAACGCGCCAACCCCGCCGCCGTCACCTCACCGGGCACGCCTGCCGGCACCACCGTACGCGAGATAAGGCGTTGCAACACGGCGGGATAGCTGTCTTGTTCTGCCACGCCTGTTCCATACGTGAGACTGTCACCAAACGCCAGCACCACGGCCTCTTGGGACAAACGCGGCAACTTGGGATGGTCTGTACCGCAGGCGGTAAACAGCAGCACCAGCAGCAAGGTAAAATACCGTTTCATCATTTATGAAATTCGCAATCCTGGATTTTATTCAGCATGCGCGGATCCCGCCACATTTGCGCCGGGCATTCACACCGCCATTTTCATTATCTCCTGTTTTTTCAGCCTACCCTGCAACTACTCAGTCCAACCTTTTCCCTGGTCATAAAAAAATGTCTCCAAGCCAGGTCTATTTTGGATGCTGCTTGTCCATCACCCCGCGATCCAGCACCAGACCCAGCGTAAAGCGCACGCCAAAACCGGTGATATCGGTGGGAATGTGCGCCAGGCCCCCTTTATGGTTTCCCGCGGCAAGATCAATGTGCAGCCATGGCACATCTTCACGCACAAAACGATTAAGAAAACGCGCCGCGAGAATATGGTCAGCCTCACCGGCCAGTACACATTGCTTGACATCGGCGATGTCGCTTTCGAGTTCTTTGTCGTAATCGCTGTCGGTGGGAAACGGCCAGACGCGTTCGCCGCTGTCACGCCCCGCGCCGATAATGTCAGGCATCATCTCATCACGATTGGTGAAGGCGCCGCTATAACGCGTACCCAGCGCATACACACAGGTGCCCGTCAGGGTTGCGTAATCAACCATCAGGTCAGGGCGTTCGGCGCTGGCCATCGCCAGGGTATCCGCCAGCACCATGCGGCCTTCAGCATCGGTATGTACAATTTCAATGGTCACACCATTACTGGCCGTGACCACATCATTTTGTTTATACGCTTTGGGGCCAATGTGGTTTTGCGCCAGCGCCAGCCAGCAGTGCACGGAAAAATTCACTTTGAGACGCGTCAACGCCAGCAGCGTGCCGAGCGCCACGGCGCTGCCTTCCATGTCTTCGTGCATGCCAAACATGCTCTTGGCGGGCTTAAGATTATTGCCGCCGGTATCATAGCAAATGCCCTTGCCGACCAGGCTGAGACGCTGCTTGGCAGGGGTTTTTGCGGTGGTAGTCGCTTCCAGCATCCTGCCTCTGGCGACACTTGTGCGTCCATGCACGTCGCGGGTTTTCGGCGGGTGATAGCACAGTTGCACAATACCGGCATCATCATCCGCACTGCCCTGCGCCACCGCAAGAAACGCCCCGGCCTTTTGCCGCTTTAACGCCTTACTGTCAAAAAAATGCATGTTCCAGCCATTTTGCTCCGCCAGTTCGGTAATACGCTGACGGTACATGGCAGGCGTCAACTCATTGGGCGGCAGATTAGTAAGATAGCGCGCCAGATTGTTGCCCTCGGCTTCGGCAAAAGTACGTTCCAGATCCACGCCCGCGACGCCATAGACATGCAGCATCGCCAGTCGCTTAGGCTTGGGCGGCTTGCTCTTGAAACTGGGCATGGCAAATCCCCCAGCCAGCAGGGCAGCCACCACCGCCTCGGCAACCCTGGCCACCAAAATCTCATCCAATCCCGGCAGTAATAACATAACTTCAACAGGGTTATAACTCAATTGGGCGCTACACAGCTTGCGCGCCAGCGTGAGCAGGTCAAAAGCCGAAATAGTCGGCTTGACGCAGGCCAGCGTCACATGGCTACCGGCCGCATTGGGTAAATCCGTAGTCAGCGGCGTCAGGTCATCGCTGTCTTTCTGCTGGCTCCAGCGCTGTTTGAGCAGGTCTGCATAGGGCCATACTTCATCCGACGTGGGCCAACCGATGCCTGCGGGTGTTTCCGGCAAAATGATGATGATATGTGCCTGGGCATCCATAATTATCGCTTTGGGGAGGGTTGAATATTGTTTTACCTTAAGTTTCATTACCTGATTACCCTTGATAAAGTGTGGAAAAAGTATGGTTTACCTTGACCTATTTCTCTAAAAAACAGATCATATTCAGCTTGAGGCCTTCGAAAACCGCCGCAAGGTGTTTTTTGGATAAGAAAGCGCCACTGTAATAATAGGGTCTTTTCTTTCAAAAACTGCATATTGTATGCACCTGGCTTTGTTTAACGCATAAGCCAGGATGTTCAGCTTTGTTTATTTTAATTTTCAGGTACGACACAAAGGAGTCCCATGAAGCCCGCCGACAAAAAACGGGTGTTGCGCGAAATGCTGTTTGCGCGGCGCTTTGAAGAGCGCTGCTATGAAGCTTACGTAGAGCGCAAGATCGGTGGATTTCTCCACCTTTACCCAGGCCAGGAAGCCTGCGCACAAGGCGTCATGGAAGCCGCACGTCCCGGACACGACTATGTTATCACGGGTTACCGTGATCATATCCACGCAATCAAGTGTGGCGCTGACCCCAAGGCCGTCATGGCCGAGCTGTATGGCAAAGAAACCGGCTCCAGCAAGGGACGTGGCGGTTCGATGCACATTTTTGATGTGGAACATCACATGATGGGTGGTTACGCGCTGGTGGGTGGCCCGTTTCCGCTTGCCGCCGGCATTGCCAAAGGCTTGAAGATGAAAGGCTCGGATGCGATTTCGATCTGCTTCCTTGGCGATGCCGCCAACAACCAGGGCACCTTCCACGAGACCATGAACATGGCCAAGCTGTGGAATTTACCGGTGTTGTTCGTCTGCGAAAATAATCTGTACGGTATCGGCACACGGATTGATCGTTCGACGGCGGTAATTGAGCAATACAAACGCGTCAGCGGTTATGGCATTCCCGCCGCGCAGGTAGATGGTCAGGACGTAGAGATCGTCTATGACGCCGCCAAAATAGCCGTGGATCATGTGCGCTCAGGCAAAGGCCCCTACTTTCTGGAGCTGATGACCTACCGTTATCGCGGCCATTCGATGTCCGACTCCAACGCCTACCGTGGCAAAGATGAAGAGCGCATGTGGAGCAAGCGCGACCCGATTATCATACTGCGTGACCGCCTGATTGAAGCGGGCGCAATTACGCTGGACGATTACAAAGCCATGGACACTGAAATCCTCGATCAGATCGAAAACGACATTATTAAATTTGCTGAACAGTCACCCGAACCCGTGGTAGCGGAATTGGAAAAATATGTCCTGGCGGAAAATGATCCTTATGTACGCCCTCAGACCAACCGAGGAGCACATTAATGGCGATCATCATGTATTGGGAAGCGCTGCAACGCGCCCACGATGAAGAGTTGGCGCGCGACCCACTGGTAATTGTGATGGGTGAAGACGTGGGCGTCGCTGGTGGCACATACAAGGCTACCAAAGGTTTGTACGATAAATACGGCCCGGAACGGATTATGGACACGCCCATTTCCGAAAATGGCTTTACTGGCTTAGGGATAGGCGCGTCTTTCATTGGCGTACGTCCCATCATTGAATTGATGTCAGTAAACTTTGCCTGGCTGGCAATGGATCAGATCTTCAATTCCGCCGCCAAAGTGCGTTACATGTCCGGTGGTCAGCTCACCGCGCCGGTGGTGATCCGCTCACCCGGCGGCACGGCGCACCAGTTGGGCGCACAGCACTCGGCACGCATGGAAAAAGTATTCATGGGCGTCGCGGGTTTGCGTGTCGTCACACCGTCCAATGCACGGCAGGCGTATGGCCTGCTGAAATCAGCGGTGCGCTGCGATGACCCAGTGTTCATCTACGAACACGAACTGATGTACAACATGAAAGGTGAAGTGCCTGATGGCGAATACTTCCATCCGCTGGAAGGCTCCGAAATTGCGCGTGCGGGCCGTGACATTACCCTGTTTGGTTATAATATTTCGGTACATTGGTGCTTGCAGGCGGCAGAATTTCTGGCCACGCATCATGGCATTGATTGCGAAGTGGTGGATCTGTTTTCGCTAAGCCCGCTGGATCGTGCTGGCATCAAGGCCTCGGTGAGTAAAACCCACCGCGCCCTGATTGCTGAAGAAGCTGAAGCCGCTGTTGGTGTCGGCTCGGAAGTGATGGCCATTATCAACGAAGAATGTTTCTTTGAACTGGATGCGGCGCCCGTGCGCGTGTCCGCGAAAAATGTGCCGATCCCCTACAATCACACCTTGGAAAAAGCCGCTGTGCCCAGTTCGAAAGATATCGTGCACGCCGTACTGAAGATGTTTGGAAAATCATAATGGCCGAACCCTACGCAATAAAGATGCCCCAGCTTTCCGACACCATGACCGAAGGCGTGATCGTCAGTTGGGAAAAAAAGATTGGTGACCCGATTAACCGGGGCGACATTGTTGCCACGGTGGAAACCGACAAGGCTATTATGGACGTGGAAGTGTTCCGCGATGGTTATTTGTCGGGTCCGCTGGTCGCTCTAGATAGCGTGGTGCCCGTGGGCGAGGCGATGGCGTATATCGTTGCCAGCGCCGCAGAGGTAGTGAGTGGCAATGCCCGGGACGTTACGAGTAGCGCTAGCAAGCCGATACCGGGCGTACCCCCGGTTGCGCCGGAAACGGCCGCGGCAACCATGTCATCCACAGTGCAACCTAATGTAAACACTGAACCCGCAGGTGCGCTGCACACCATCAAGATGCCGCAGCTTTCCGACACCATGACGGAAGGTGTGATGGTAAGCTGGAGCAAAAACCCCGGTGATAAAATCGAGCGCGGCGACATCGTGGCGCAGGTTGAAACCGACAAAGCGATTATGGATGTCGAAGTGTTCCGCGACGGCTATCTGTCCGGCCCGATGGCGGCTGTAGACAGTGTAGTGCCGGTGGGCGGCGCGCTGGCGTACCTGGTAGGGAAACCCGAACAGGTGCTTACTGCCCTGTCCCAAACCAGCGCCACAGCCCAGACCAGCAACGGCGCAAAGCCAGCGCTGACCACGGCGCACAGTGTCGCCACTTCGGCAACACCCACTCTGCATCACCCCAAACTCGATACGCACGCAGCACCCGCGCCCCGTCCCGACAACAAGCACGCCACACCCTATGCGCGTAAATTGTCAGGCGCATTGCACGTTAATCTCAACAACCTGCGCGGCACCGGACCCAGCGGAACCATCGTCGCCAACGATGTATTGAATGCGCAACCCATCGAGCGCCCTACTGAAATTGCACGTCAACCTGCCGCACATGTCATGCCTGAAATTCAGGTGCCTGGCCACGGCCGCGCCATGAATGCCATGGAGCGCGCTGTCAGCCATTCCATGACTGCTTCGCTGACCATGCCGACGTTCCATGTAACAGTGAATGCCAAACCCGATGCTTTAATCAAGGCGTCGAAGAAAAAAGGTGTGTCGCTCACCGTCACCATTGCCAAGGCCTGCGCCCTGTCAATGAAAAAACACCCCACGCTCAACTGGGCTTACCAGCCGGTGGACAAACTGGTGGAGCGTACTGTAGTGGACATCGGCATGGCCGTATCTGCCGATGGCGGCGGGCTGGTGGTGCCAGTGTTGCGCCACTGCGAAACACGCAGCCTGGAAGATCTGGATGTATCGTGGAAAGATCTGGTAACGCGTGCGCGCGTGCGCCGTCTCAAGCCCGAAGAATACGCCAACCCGACCTTCATGGTATCCAAAATGGGCATGCTGGGCGTGAGTTATTTTGACGCTATCCCCACACCGGGCACAGCGGCGATTCTTGCCATTTCTTCGGCGGGCGCACAAGGCATGCCACTCACCATCACTGCCGATCATCGTGTCGCCAACGGAGCCGAGGTTGCGATGTACCTCAACACCCTGAAACAGCACATCGAAAATCCCGACGAATGGATGGGCGCCACTGGCCCCGCCATTCCAGAAGGCAAATGGGACTATGACGTCATCGTCATTGGCGGTGGCCCGGGCGGCGAAGACTGCGCCCGCGAGCTGGCTGAACACGGCATCAAGGTCGCCATGATCAACGACTCACCGTTACCCGGCGGCGAGT
>JAGVME010000007.1 GCA_020053945.1 Gammaproteobacteria bacterium | reverse complement strand
TCCATGTGCTTTAAGATGCACAGCCCCACCCTCAGGCGAATAGGTTTTGCTGGCCTGCCTAGGGCAGAATAGAGCGCCGAAAATTCGGTTTCAAAATAGCTCCAGGGGATGTGTTTGGCCAGTTGCAACAGTGGATGCTTGGGATTGAGTTGATCCAGCAAATCCGCTGCCATGAAACTCATTTGATGATTGTTTGGGGAGTCTTGCTTCATGTTTTTTCGACCAGGTTTTTGTGGTAAGACATTAAAAACGGGTCGAAATTATAGCACAAATAAGGCTATTTTTATAGAATAATCAATTTGTTAGGTGTTTTTCAGGGGCGACTATTTATAATCCTGGCACGGGATGGAGCGGCAGCGGTAGCACGGCTACCTATAACGCCGGGTCATACGCTTATGTGGATAATGGCGGTGTCAATCTGACCACTCTGGACTGGAACTCTTTCCGCGACCCAGCCGATAATCTCATGAATTTTGGCGGCTCCTTAGTGCAGTGCAAAAGATCGGGAAACATCTGCAAAAACGGCAGTGCCTCAGGGCCATCAGCCACAGGCATCGCTGCCAGATGTTAAATCTAGATTTGTGTACGTCACCCCTAGCGGCGCCCAGGGAAATCGGGGGTAAAAATCCGCGCCCAGAATAACCCCCCGAGTACACGAAAACCTGCTATAAACCTCCTTATTTCAACAACCCCCGCGCCTGCTCAAATACGGCTTTGAACATCGGCCCGGTGAGACGCCGTGTCTGGGTGTTGTAACGGCTGCAATGGTAAGAATCGAGCAACCAATATCCGGCAGGCAGCGCGTGCTGTTGGCCATGACCAAAGGGATAGGCACTGGGCTTTAAACCCTGGGTACGCAATACCGCCGTATGCGCGATGGTGCCCAGCGCCAGAATGACCGCGCCTTGTTTAAGGCCAGCGATTTCGTTTTTCAAATAGTGGTTGCAGGTAGTGATTTCCACCGGCAAGGGTTTGTTTTGGGGAGGCAGGCACTTCACGGCGTTAGTGATGCGGCACTGCTTTAATTGCAGGCCATCGGTGCGCGACACGGACTCTGGCTTACTGCTGAAACCCATTTCAAACAATGTGTTGTACAATAATATTCCAGCAAAATCACCCGTGAATGGCCGACCAGTGGCATTCGCGCCGTGCATGCCGGGCGCCAGGCCGACAATCAGTAGATCAGGATCATCCGCGCCAAAGGGTTCCACAGGCCGGGCGTGATACTCCGGGTGGTCGTTGCGCACATCGTCCAGAAAGTCTGCCAGGCGCGGACAACGTCGGCAGTTTACATCAAAGGTAGTGCTGGTCATGGAGGAGACTACCTTGCCATGTCATTTCGAGCGACGCGAGAAATCTTAAGATCCCTCACCGTGTTCGGGATGACAGTGGGTAAGGTTCGGGAACAGTGAACCATGTTTTTTAAGTCCATCAGCAAGCCGCCCCCACCGCTTTCCTTGCCGCTTCATCCAGGCTATCCGCAGTGATAATACTCAGACCACTGTTGCGCAGCAGTTCTTTGCCTTGCACAACGTTCGTACCTTCCAGCCGCACCACCACAGGGATCGCCACGCCAACTTCGCGCACGGCGTTAATAATGCCTTCGGCAATTAAATCACAGCGCACGATACCACCGAAGATATTCACCAACACTGCTTTTACTTTTTGATCAGACACTATTAACTTGAAAGCCTCGGCAACTTTGGCCGCCGTGGTGCCGCCGCCGACATCCAGGAAGTTGGCGGGTTCGCCGCCGTGCAGCTTGATCAAATCCATGGTCGCCATCGCCAGACCCGCGCCATTCACCATGCAGGCGATATTACCATCAAGCGTAATGTAATTCAGCCCGAATTGCCGTGCGGTGGTTTCTTTGGCGTCTTCTTGCGAGGTGTCACGCAACGCTTCGAATGCCGGATGGCGATACAGCGCGTTTTCGTCAAGATTGAGCTTGGCATCAATCGCCAGCAGATCACCTTGCGCCGTCACTACCAGCGGATTGATCTCGAGCAAGCTGGCATCTTTTTCAGTGAATAATCGATACAGGTTAAGCATGATCTGGGTGAGGCTGTTGACTTGCGCGGCGGTCAGATCCAGCGCAAAACCGATTTGACGGCATTGATAGGCTTGCAGACCCACCACGGGGTCAACCACCACCGTCAGCAATTGTTCCGGGTGGTGCGCGGCGACTTCTTCAATATCCATGCCGCCGGCGCTCGACGCCATCATGACGATACGTTCACGGGCACGGTCAATCACCGCGCCCAGGTATAATTCGCGAACGATAGTACACAAGGGCTCGATTAATACCGTGTTTACCGGCAAGCCTGCCGGGCCGGTTTGCGGCGTGACTAAGTGCATACCTAACAGGCGGTTTGCCACGTCGTCCAGTTCCACCGGGCTATAGGCCCGCAATATACCGCCCGCCTTGCCACGACCCCCTGCATGCACTTGGGATTTCACCACCCAGCCTGCGTCCCCGCCTGTTCCCTGGGCTGCGCCCAGCGTCTGCGCCGCTGCCTGCGCCTCCTGCGCCGAACGCGCCACCACGCCATTCGGAATGGGAATACCATAATTGGCAAAGAGTTGTTTGGTCTGGTATTCGTGAAGGTTCATTGATTTGATCTCTAATATATCAACCTGGAGCAAAAAATTTTGGGGGCTATCAAAACCGCACTTTAGGATTATATCATTCGATATAGTCGTCCCGCCTCAGCCCGTAACGACGCAGTTTGTCATGAAAGGTCCGGCGCGGTATACCCAGGATTCACAACGGGAGCGGTTCGCTTTTTCTCATATAACAGGCGCCTGGCTATTGATCAGAAAAATCGCCAACATGACCGGTCTTCTTCGCCAGTTCGGCTAATCTCCTCGGGTGGGTGCGCGCCCTCCCTCGAACGATCGAGCAACGCTGCATTTCACGGTTACTCGCCAGAACCAAGGCAATATTTTTGTGTTGATCCAGCGCATTCACGAGATTGTTATGAAAAATCAAGCCGGTTACGCGTCACCCTACGCAAGTGGGCAATGGCGTTTCCTTCGACCAATGATGCAACAATCCATGCCGCACCGACTGGAACGACACCCCAAACTACTCCAAGTGATATGTGATACGTCCATATTACAGCAACAACCCGGTTTTCACATTAAATCCAAAACCGGCGGTTTTCCGCTCATGCGTCCAATAAAACAGGCGGAATTTCGCCTGGTGATATATATAACTGATGTTACGCAGCCGCCCGCATACTCAGCAGCTCATCATAGGCCAGCTTGATGGCTTTGATGTAGAGCTTGGAGCGCAAGGCGAAGTGGTTGA
>JAGVME010000080.1 GCA_020053945.1 Gammaproteobacteria bacterium | reverse complement strand
GACAATAAGATGAAATTTTTGTTATGGTCATCCTGCGTTTGATTTTTAATGGAAAGAGGCCTACTGTAAAAACCAGGACTCGAGATGGTGAGCATGGGTATTGAGGCCTAACCCTGATAATGTTTCTGTCTCTGCCATTCCGTCCACCGCGAGGGATTTTGTCTCGAGTCTCGAACGCAGGTGATAGAACTTATGGAGAGTCACATGGATTTCTTCTCGAAGTGTTTTTCTGCGCGCTGTGCCCTTTCTTTTGCCTTGTTGGGGATGTTTTTCATCGGCACGGGCGCGGCGGAAACCACTCCGTTGCGCCACCAAACCCAATCGCTAACTATCGCGGGGCGTCAGGTTCAGGCCCAGGTACCCCAAGGTTATCGGCTCGAATTCTTGGGTCCGCTAAACACGCCGCGCATGCTGGCGTTTGCTTCGGATGGCGCGCTTTTTATCGGCTCAAAAGCCGGTATTGTTTATCGGCTCGTGCCCCCTTATACCACCGCTAACAAATTAATAGGTATCGGCGGTTACCCACACAGTGTGGCATTTCGTCAAGGCGAGATACTCATCGCAAAAACCGATGGCGTCTATCGCGCACCTTATCAAAACGGGCAAGAACGTCTTGACTCGAACGCCGTAAAATTACTTGCGGCGTTGCCTGACGGTTGGGGGCACAATAGTCGCACATTAAGTGTCGGCCCCGACGGACGCATCTATGTGAGCCTCGGCATTCAAGGTAATTGCAGCGACCAATACCTCGGCCAGGGTTATGGTTTTGATGATCAACGTGGCGGCGTGCTGGTGTTGCGCGAGGATGGCAAGCCGCATTGGCTACCCTATGCATCGGGCTTACGCAATCCGGTCGGGCTGGCTTGGCAACCCAAGAGCAACGTACTGTATGCAAGCAACAATGGCCCTGATCATTGGGGTTATGATCTGCCACCGGAATATTTTAGCAGGCTCACACCGGATTCGTTCCACGGCATGCCGTGGTTCCAGAGCGACGGCACGCGGTTAAAGCCCGATACATGCGCATCCAGCAAGCCTCCACGCCCAGCCTCTGAAGTGGGTTTGCCGGTTGCAACGTTCCCGGCACGCAGCGCGCCTATGGGTGTCAGCTTCGTCCCTGAAGGCGCGCTTGATCCCGCACTCAGCGGTGATGCCATTGTCGCGGTCCATGGCTCGTGGGGCACGCAGCCCAGCGGCGGGCCACTGGGCGATCCGGCATCGCGGCGTCCACCCCGACTTGCGATTGTCCGCTTCTCAGGAAACAACGCCCAACGTGTCGATGATTTCGTAACGGGCTTTCAAACTGCGAATGGCGACCGCTGGGCACGCCCTATCGGCGTGGCATTCGGCCCCGACGGCGCACTGTATTTCACCAGCGATAGCGCAACCGAGGGCCTGTTCCGGATACGGCGCATGCAATAACGCCGTTGGCACGCAGTGAAAATGGCTTGGCTTTTGGTGGATGCTTCGATGAGAGTCAAGTGAAAAGACAGCGTCAACTGGCTGACTGTCCTTCGACAACGATTATTGGGTAGCTCCGCTTTGCCACTGCACCGCACGTTGATAATCTTCATGGGTTTTTACTAATTCGTCGTGGCGTCCCACAGTGATACCACCATCGCCATTAAAATAGACTACCCGATCCGCCGAGCGTATGGATGAATAACGGTGCGCGATAATTAATGTGGTGCGTCCCTGGCGCAGGTGGTCAATGGCCTCGACGAGGCGTTGCTCTGTCTCACTGTCCAAGGCCGATGACGCTTCATCCAAAATCAGAATGGGTGCGGCACGCAAAAAGGCCTGGGCAATCGACAACCTTTGGCGCTGGCCTGCGGAGAGATCTACACCGCCTGTGCCGATCACGGTGCCCAGGCCATTCTCTAATTCCACGATAGACTCCCAAATCTGGGCAGCGCGGCACGCTTCTATCATTGCATCCTCCCTTGCGTCGGGCCGCGCAATCAGCAGATTGGCGCGGATTGTGTCATTCACCAGAAATGGCTCCTGCCACACCACCGCCACATTGCTGCGTAATGACGCCAACGTCACTTCACGCAACGATTGCCCATCAATGGCAATAGACCCCTCTTGCGGATCATAAAACCGCATCAAGAGCTTGACCAACGTTGATTTTCCCGCGCCACTGGGCCCCACCAGCGCCACGGTCTCGCCGGGATATATCACCAAATCAAATCCATTGAAAACAGGCTTGCCCTGGGGGTAGCCGAAATGAAGATTGGAGCATGTTATTTCACCGCGGATGACTAAAAGAGGCTGCGCATCATGCGCCTCTGTCACTTCCGTATCACTGTCAAAAACCTCAGTGAGCCGTTGTGCGGCGACCGCATCGCCCTGACATTGAAAAGGCATATGGGCAAGGCCGCGCACGGGCACAGAAAGATAGCCCAAATAAAGCAAAAAGCTCACTAATTGCCCAACAGTAATCGTACCCTCGCGGATGCCGCTGATGCCAATAAAGACGATGGAAATGCCTGTTAAGTAGATCAATGTGGCAAAGCTGGCATCAAAGGCTGCCGACAACCTTTTGTCACGCACCCCCCATTGCATAAAGCGGGCGAACATCTTTTGATGCATACGGCTTATCAGTGTTTCGGCTCCAAATGAGCTTACACCGCGCAAGTTACTAAGCGTATCTTCTTCAAAAGATAGCAGCTCACCATTTTTGCTGTAGAAGCCCTGTGAAATTTGCCGTTTACGAGGCGAGAAAAACCATTGATGCAATAAAAAAAGAGGTGTAAAAAACAGTGCGAACAGTGCGAGGCGTACATCAATCCAGAATAGCATCGCAACATAAAAAATGAGCGTCAAAAAGTGTGATATCATGAACAGCGGAGCATCAACAAAAAGTTCTTGCACCTTGCCCACGTCGTTGCTTAAGCGGGCAAGGATATCCCCTTTGCCAAAACGTCCTGTCACCGAATAAGACAGCGTCAGCAGGTGATTGAGTAGGGCGTTGCGTAAACGCCCCGAAAAACGCATTCCCAGCCACCCCATAAAAAAAATCGCACCGAAGTGGCATGACTGATTTAGAAGGATAACGCCGATAAGCACTAAAAGAATGTAGCCTAATTCTTCAAATTGGCCTTTTTGCAACATGTCAAAAGGCTGCCCAAGCAGCCAGATCATAATGGTGTTTGTAACGGTGATTCCCAAAACAATGATGCCGGCAACAGCCAATAACCAGAGGTCAGTACGTACGTACTGAAAGAATCGTTTATAAGCAGACCATAACACTTGGGAGGAAGGGTAGGTTGACCCAGTCATATTTTATGTGCGGGAAATTGTTTGACGAGGTATACGCTTGACTGGGATGAGACATTTTTAAGAAAAAAAGCAGGGGATCTGCAAAAAAACAGATCCCCTGCTTTAGGTTGGAAACGTCAATAGCCGGAATGGCTATGGACGCAACGGGCAACCGCGAATGCGTCGGATTACATTCCGCCGCCGCCGCCCATTCCGCCGCCGCCCATGCCGCCTTGACCCCTTCCGCCTTGACCACCCATAAAAACCTCCTAAAAATAAATTAAATAAAACATGCTTCCGAATCATCCCAATTGCTTGGGATTGACTGGATCATACTCTGCACTCTGTTTGGAGGTCAAGAAAATTCACGCATGACCATGATTCCACCATATTCCGCTGTCTGCCAACTGATCGTTTTTATTTAAAATTATTTGATATTCTAGAAATCTGTCGCGCGGGACAATAAAATATAGATTCTTCTAATTAACCATACACAGATTCCGCCTCACCAAGTACAAATAATTTATTCAGTACCTGCACGCTAAGCACGGTCATTAGCGTCCATTCCAGGCGCATGACCTGGTAATAGTCATTCCCGTTCGTCGGAGGCGGGTAAGCGGCAAGCCGTTGATAGAGATCATTGACGGCGGCGGGAGAAAAAATTCCTGCCTGCTCCAATGCCTGCTCCGACAAATAGGGGGCAAGCTCGGGATAACGCTCGGGCGTAAAAAACCATTCGCGTATCGGCGTGTAGAACCCCCTCTTTTTGTATTGCGTGGGTAATTCCGGCAAATGGGGTGCCATCAATTTTTTCAGGATATATTTTTCATCCATGCCGTTCAGCTTTAATTCGGGTGGTATGTGCGCCGCTAGCTCCACCAAAGGATGATCCATGAACGGGACGCGCGCCTCTACACCGTGGGCCATACTTAGCCGATCACTCTTCCATAATATCCAGTGGGGCAGACGGGTTTTGGCTTCCATGTAAAGCGATTGGTTCAATGGGTGGCGGCCTTGGACGTGCGGCCTGATTTGTTCTATCAAGCCGTCCATCTGATTGGGGCCGCGGCAGGCATCCTGAAATGCGGACGTAAACAGGCCATCGGTCATGCCACTCATGATCTGCCAAAAGTCATACCAGGCGGGATAGAAGCCGAAGCGCTTGATCACTTGTTGTTGATTCTGCTGGGTGTGCAATTGCGCCAGCAAAAGCATCTGATCATGTGAGAAATAACGGGTGTGTTCGTTTAAATATACTTCACGCCGCTGTTCATCGCTGTGCTGCTGTTCGTTGGACCAGGTGCGCATCCTGTCCTGACGGAAGCAGTCGTAGCCAGCGAGGATTTCATCCGCGCCGTCCCCGGTGTAGACCACTTTGTAGTGTTGATCACGCACCCGCGCGGATAGCATAAAATGCGGAATATCCACTGCCATGCGCTGTGGTTGCTCCAGATGATAGAGGCATTGCACCAGCTCCGCGAGGTAACCTTGGGGACGTTCATCTTCCATGGTAAGTTCACTGTTCTTGGCGTGGAGGTGTGTAGCGATGGCACGGTACTGTTCAGATTCGTCGTGGTGCGGGTTGGTAAAGTGAATGGAAAAAGTCTGCACTGGGTGAGGATAATTCTGGATCAGCAGGTGGGTTGTCGCAGACGAGTCTATGCCGCCTGACAGATAAGACCCAATGGGCACGTCTCCTATGGTGTGGCTGGTGGCTGCATCATCGAGAGCGAGGCGGAGCTTGTCTTGCCAATAGGCCTCATCGCGACTTTCATACTCGTTGTCGAGCGGGAAATCCAGATCCCAATAGCCAAGGATATCGGGCTTGCCTCCAGGTTTGAGGGTTAAATGATGCCCTGGCGGGAGCTCATAAACCCCATCAAACAGGGTGTGAGGGGTGATGGCGAATTGATAAATAAAATAATTCGCCACGGATTGGGCGCACAGGCGCGCCTGTACCAGCCCAGAGGCGAACAGCGCCTTGCACTCCGACGCGGCCACCAGGGTTGCACCGTCCCAGTGATAAAACAGGGGCTTGATCCCCAGGCGATCGCGCGCCAGAAACAGTGTGCTGCTTTGGGTATCGTGTATCGCGAAACTGAACATGCCACGCAAACGCTCCACGCAGGCGGCACCGAGGCGTTGGTATAAATACAGAATCACTTCCGTATCAGAGTGCGTTCTAAAGGTCGCGCCGCTGTTTTCCAGTTCAGTACGCAAGGCTTTGTAGTTATAGATTTCCCCGTTAAAGACGATGGCTAACGCGCCATCGCGGGTGACCATGGGCTGCGCGCCGTCTGCGACATCGACGATGCTCAGGCGGCGATGCCCCAGTCCCACACCTTCACGGGTTAATATCCCACCATCATCCGGGCCGCGATGGCGCAAGGCGCGATTCATTGCTTCAATGCTGGCCTGAGCGGGTGTCTGGCCGGTGCTATGGTAAATTATCGAAATTCCACACATGACAATATTATCTCTATGAGGCGTGCGAGCGGTATTCGCAGTAATGGCTTCTGCGCTGATGCGGGCAGGGAATGAAGCTGCAGTATGAATATCCCTATGGATGAGGATAGGTAACTGCAATAAATTTGGAGTTTATCAGTATTGTTAGTTGGGGGGTGTAATGGCTCCAATCGTGGTCGGCCTGAAAAGCCATTTATTTCACCCAAAAAGAAAGAAGAAAGGGTAGCGGGGAGAATAGGCTATCACCTGCCCTCAGGGTGTGGCGTTGGACGATGTGCACAGCGTACCGGCGATGTGAATGCGGGCGGCGGGGCATGGGATCAGTAGAGCTTATTTGTTTGAGCCCGGCCTTTATCCACTTTATCCATTGAGACACCCGACAAGTCCACTCACCGGGTGGCGGGCTAATTCCAATTCCTCTCTGGGTTACATACCGCCACCCATACCTCCACCGCCAACCCCCCTGCCGAAAGTTACGCAGGTTGATGTGGGGTTTTGCACTGGATCGCAGAACGAGCCCCACTCCGCGCCATAAACATCAAAACCCACGCCATCGACATAAGTATAGGTACCGGAACTCCCTCCATCACCCGCACCCGCGGTATAGGTATACCGACCCGCTGTTACTTTACGGGTTGCGGTGAAGTCCGCCATATTAAAATTGCCCCCGGCTGTACCTGCGGGGATTTGGGGGCTGGTAAAACCTGCCGGAGGAACACCCGCATTGGTGAGCACCACCGTGTTGATTATCGGCGCTACTGCCGTGTTTGTGCTGTAGCCGATAGCGCTCATATCGACGGAAAATGTGCTGGTTATGTCTGGGGTGATGATGGTTTGGGTGATTTTTGGCTTGAAGGCATCCCTGGCCTTGATAAATTCCTGCGTAAACCCCGCTGCGTTGTTGATCTGTCTTATATGCACCTGATTGGGGTTACCCGTACCATTGCCTGAAATGGCTTCGACACTGCTCAAGGGGGCAAGTTCGTTCTGATTGCTGCCACCACTGGCCGTCAGTGGTGCGGGGCCGTTGCCCATACCCATCATACCCCCGCCCCCGCCTCCCATGCCACCTGCCTGTACAACCCGCGGGGTGGGGCAACCGAACCAGCAGACCGCACCTGCAACAACACGAATATATACATCCTGCGCAAAATTGCTGCCACGCGCAGGGTCGCCGACAATAGTATGAAAATATCGAACTCCCGCAGCATCTACTACCACCTCATTAAGAAAGGGGGTAGGATCCGCTCCACATGCTCCCTGCCCCATCATACCCCCCCCTCCCATCCCCGGCATTCCACCCGCGATCCCGCTAAAGCAGTCGATGTTGGCAATACTCGCCACCCTGGCGGCACCGGGTTGGGGTTGGAAATTGAGGCTAAACTCAGCGTAACTATTCTTAACATCACATATCAGCAGTGGCGCCATGGCAACAACAAGAGACCGGATTTTCCATATATCGCCCATATCAAAAGCCTTCCACCCATACAGCACAAAATTCACATACCAGAATATTACGTCTTGTATCTACCTCCCATTAGCAGGTGGTGCAATGACAACGATGAGAGACTGAACCTCCCAAGCATTATCCGTTTGAACACGTACCTATCCGCACAGGCATAAAATAAATAAAAGCTGGGGTATTGTACTACAGCGCTGTTAGCCAGGAAAGAACCGGATGGGTCAGAAGAACCGGATAGGGTCATGCCTTACATTTTACATCGCATTTACCCCTAACCCGCTCAATCCCTTTTTTCTGCCCGTTTCACCGCTCGACTCACTGTAGCGTAGCTGACCCCAAAATATTCACCCACCTGCTCAAGAGTATAGTGTCCACTTAAATAGGCCTGGGCCATGCCCGCGTCACGGGTTTTGTGGTGCCCCGCAAAGTAGGCTATTGGTTTTGGTGTAGCCTGTATTTTGCTTTTTTGAAATATCCTTGAGCGACTGGCCTGGATTAAGCTTGCCTTGCATGTCATTAACAAAACTATCATCCCCCAGATAAATCTGGTTCTTCAGATGTTGCCAGGGCGAAGACCGCGTTTTGCCTTGCTCAACAAAGTCACGATAGCGTTGCTGTGCGACTTTTTTGGTTTTTGCAAATCCCGCAAGCACCCAGTCGGTGATCAGGCATGGGTCGTTTTCTTCATATCCGGCCGTTGCAAGATAACTGCTCCACCGCCACTCTTGTGCGCTGCGCACCATGCGAGCCCTCACCGGATTTAAGGCGATGTAACGAGCCAATTCAAGAAGATAGGAATCTTTCTGGATCAATATAGCCTTGAACCGTCCTTGAAACACATGTCCAACACGACGGTGCCGACGATTGTAATATTGGGTGTAGGTACCATTAAGGAATTTCATACCTCTGGACAAGGATGGCGAAAGGGTTTCAACTAATAAATGGTAGTGATTGTCCATCAGGCAATAGGCATGGCAATACCAGCCATAACGATCAACCGCATGATGCAGCAAGGATAAAAACTGCTGGTGATCACTGTCATCACTGTAAATGTCTGCCCGTGCGTTGCCACGTGCCGTCAAATGGTACAACGCTCCGGAAAACTCAATACGTAGAGGTCTTGCCATCTTTGAGTCTTATGAGAATAAGGTCAGAATAGATTAGGAACAATATGGGAATGGATGTCAAATGTAAGGCCTGACCCTTATGCCTTCCGAGTCCTAGCCCAACTTACCGCGTTTTGGTACGGCGCTGGTAACGAGCATGTTAAAACACCCCAAAAATGTCAAGATTTAAGATGTGGCACCCTGCTTCCGTTATGACCCAGAAAGGCGAGGGATCACCATGTTCCAAAATAGGGTGCCACCCATTTCCAAGCTAGAAGAATCAGTATCGAGATTAATAGGATCACAACGACCCCAAACACTATTCGAGCCAACTTTCCTATACGGGCAACGATTCCATTCTGCAATGCACTGGCTCCAATAAACTCCAAGCCAAGAACAATCGGAACCGCAACCAAAGTCAATACAGCCCAACCAATTACGCCGCTCGGACGATGCGGATATATCGCTATAAGGATCAGGCCGAGGCATATCGTGACACCGACCAATATTTGCCACATTGTCAAAAATCCCTTTCGCATGTCGTCACCTAAAATAAATCTGAAATCGAGTCGCGTAGCATCCTTCCACATTGTCCCATCGGTATTGAATTAATCATTGAACCAACGAGTATACCGCCTTGCAATGCACCCCCAACGGCCAATATATTAACAGCGGTAGTAATGCCCGCAAAAATTATGGCCCCTCCAAAATTACCCGTCCCGATGAACCCGAGCGTTTGAAAGAAAGTTATCGGAGCCAAAGGGGAGCAAAGGCAGCAATCGAAGGGGAGCAAAGGTACCAGGTCTTGCATTGACACATAACATCTGTTGGCAATGGCGTCGAAATGGGTGATGTTGCATTGCAAGACCTGGTACCGTAGCCCGCTCCGGATAATTCGTGTCGAGTCTACAGGTTGTCTAACTCCAGAGATAGATCATAGTGGTAAAGAAGGAGGTAATCGTTCCATCCATCCGTGCCCTCGCAAACTGCTATTGACGCTTTTGATAAATCCGATCCTATCTTTTCGTCTTTATACAGAGTGTCTTGAAGTAGCCGCCACAACGGCTGTAGCTCTGTTGTTTCAAATACTACGTCTGTATGCGTCCCTTCTTCTTCAACCTCAACTACAGCAAAGCGATTAACAAGTTTTTTGTCCTCCGCTACTCTCTGACAGAGCGCGCGAACCCTTGCCATGTCTATGGCAGGCGCTCTACCAGGCTGAACTTGGATGCAAAGCGTACTCATTTTACTCGCTAACGGTTAACAACTTGGCAACGGTGGTGAATCGAGAACAAATGGGCATAGAGGACAAATTAAAGCCGGCAAGCTAGGTATTTTACGCGGCCATGGCCCCGTCCATCCATTAGGTTTCTTCCTGGGATCTGCTCTATTTTTATCACCCTTTTCCCCACCTTGATCTTGATTTTTCCTGGCTTGACCTTTCTCGTGTATTTCACGATTTGATTCTCTTTTATTCTGATTATGTTCGGCAGCCAGTCCCTCTGGATCGATCCAGTTGACCGGATCATTCTCAACATAGGTGTAAAGGTTAACATCCCCACCCTCAAACCGTATTGGATCCTTTGCTGTCCACTTTCCTGTTTCTGCATCATAATCGCGCCCACCGAAACGGGTCAGTTGCGTGTCGCGGTCGTAGATGCCTCCCGCGAAACCAAACGGTTGCAAGCCGGGATTGGTGTCGGTGATGACGTTGCCAAATTCATCGTAGTCCAGACGCTGGGCAATGGTACCGTCAGCGGTGTTGACGATGAGCCGTGGGCTGCCGAGGTGGTCGGTGATAATTCTGTAGGTAGTCGCTCCTTTGATGATGTAATCCGGCACGTTGATGCCGGTAGCGTAAACGAACCGGCTCACGATGTTGCCAGTGCCATCCAGTTCGGCGATAGGTTTCAATTGATCTTGATAGAGGAAACCCTGAGTTAAGGTGCCGTTGATCTTTTTGCCGATTCTTCTGTTTCTGCCATCGATCAGATACTCGACCGTAGTGGCGTTAGGTAGAGTGGCCTTGGTGAGGTTGCCGAACACGTCATACGTGTAGCTTGTCGTCTGCCCGGTGCTGGTCTGGGTGTTGCGCTCACCGTTGGCGGTGTAACTGTAGGTGTTAACGCCGTAGCTGAGCAACCGGTCCTGATCGTCGCTGGTGGCGCTGACGGTGCCGCTGGCGTCGGTCTTGCTCTGGCGGTTGCCGTTGGGGTCGTAGCTGTAGGTGGCGGTGGATACGCCGTTCTTGGTGACTGCGGTCAATCGGCCGGCCTGGTCGTAGGTGTAGCTGTAGGTGTCTGTCTGGCCGGTGAGGGTTTCGACTTTCTGGGTGATGCGGCCTGCGTTGTCGCGGGTGTATTGCACATCCAGCAGGGGGCTTCCGGCGTGGAGCGCGGTGAGCTGAGTGATTTCACCGAAGCCGGTGTAGCTCTGGCCGGTGGTGGTGGCGCCGAGCGTGGTGCCGGTCAACAGGCCGTGTTGGGCGTCGCGGCTGAGGGTCAGGGATCCCGCCTGGATGAGCAGGCCGTCGTTGTCGTAGGCGAACGGGATGGACGTGCCATTGACACTGAGGCTGCTGAGGTTGAAGTCGTTGGTGTAGGCGCGTGTTATTGTGCCATTGATGGGGCCGGTGAGGCTTTCGCTGCGGGGCAGCGCGCCGTCGTAGGTGTAGTTCAGCGCCGCGCCGCCGGGAATGCTGAGGGTTTGCAGGCGTCCGGCGGGATCATAGGCGTAGTTGATTCCTGGCCCGGCGGTGGCGGGCGTGGGGATCAGGGACGCCAGGCGTCCGCCGCTGTCATAGGCAAGGTCGACAAGCTGCCCGTCGGGGCGGGTGATACGGGTAAGTTGTTTGTCGAGGTTGTAGGTGTAGCTGGTCTGTGGGGTTGGCAGGCCTGCCGCTGGGGGCGTGTATTGTTGCTCCAGATCCACGGGGGTGTAGGCAAAGGCATGGTTGGAGCGGCCCGGCGGTGTGATGGAGGTGACGTTGCCGTTGGCGTCATAGGTGTAGCTGATAATGCGGCCATCGGGCAGGGTTTGTTGGGTGAGGCGAGCTGCGAGGTCGTATTGATAACTGGTGAGACGCCCCAGAGGGTCGGTGAGGTTCGCCAGGTTGCCTTGGGCGTCGTAGCTGAGCGTGGCGGTGCGTGCGGTGGCGCTGCCTACAGTGCCGTGGGTGATACTGCTGAGCCTTCCACGAGTATCGTATTGGTAGTTCAGCGGTTCGAGGCTGGCGGTCTGTTCTTGCAGCACGCGCCCCTGCGCGTCGGTTTTGACCAGGCTACGGCGGTTAAGTGGTGATGTCAGGGTGGTTTGACTGAGCGCAGCATCGTAAATACTGGTGAATGTTTTGCCGTTGACGGCGAGGGTGTCGGTCTGTGTCAGCAAGCTCAGTTTGTTGTCGGGATTGCTAAGCGTGGCGCTACGGGTGGCCGTCGTCGTCAACGTGAGGCCGCTGGGAGCCTTGACGCGGAACGATTGGGTAATCGGTGCTTGCATACCAAAGCGTGGATCGGGGCCTTCGACGGTGGTGGTGATGGTGCCGTCCGGCGCGGTGTCGACGGTGGTGCCGTTGGTCTGGATCAGACTAGTGGTTTGTGTGCCGTCGGGGAAGAGATTGGTGCGGCGTTTATCGCCGGTGGACAGATTCTCGACCCGGTACGTGGTGGTGCGGTTTTCTGCCGAGGTCATGCGGGCTTCGTAGCCGTTAGCCAGCTCGGTGCGGGCAAGCGCCCAGAATCCTCCGGCGGCGTTCTGGTCTCGGGTGAGACGACCCAGGGCATCGTATGTCATCAACGAGGCGTTGCCCTTGGGGTCGGCAAATGCTGTCAGCAAGCCGTCCACGGTGTAGATCATCTGGAATGCTTTGCCAGCGGGGTTGGCGATGGAGGCGAGGTAGCCGTTGGCATCCAACGTGAGCGTGGTGCGCTGGTTGTCGGAGGAGACAATCGCCAAGGGACTGCCAGCAGCATCGCGTTCGATGCGGGTGATGTTGCTATCAGTATCGGTGATGGCGGTTAACAGGCCTTTGCTGTCATAGGTGAAGCTGTAGAGCACTGCCTGTGTCTTGGTATTCAGGGTACGCAGGTGGCGGCCAGTATCACTAAAGTGATAAAGCTGCGTACCGTCCTCGGAGGGGATGAGAAGATCAGAACCATCGAATCCGGGGAGGGGTAGTGCGACTTTGCGGATGCGATTATTGATCACATCTGCGATAAACAGGTTGCCTTGGGGGTCAATGGTTACTCCGGTAGGACCAGATAAGTTCGCCCCCGTCGCCGCACCGTTATCGCCGCTGAAACCAGGATTAAAATTACCTGCCACGGTAGTGATGATACCAACCGGATCAACCTTACGAATACGATTATTATCTGCAACAAACAGGCTACCTTGAGGACTAACGGCTACATCATAAGGATAATATAATTTCGCCGCGATCGCTATTCCACCATCCCCTTCGAAACCTGCGGTGCCATTACCCACCATGGTGGTGATGATACCTGCGGGGCTCACCTTACGAATTCGATGATTACCATAATCCGCGATAAACAAATTGCCCTGGGGGTCGATGGTTATACCGTAAGGATAAGATAAGCTCGCTGCAGTCGCTATTCCATCATCACCACTGAAACCGCTGGCACCATTGCCTGCCACGGTAGTGATGATGCCATCTTGACCCACCTTGCGGATACGATGATTGAAGGTATCTGCAATAAACAAGTTACCCTGGGGGTCGACGGTTACATCGACGGGATAATATAAACTGGCTGCAGTCGCCTGTCCGCCATCACCGCTAAAACCATACATACCACTGCCCGCCACGGTGGTGATGATACCTGCTGGACTCACCTTACGAATGCGACCACTGGCATAGTCTGCGATAAACAGGTTGCCCTGGGGATCGATGGTTACACCACGAGGAAAATATAATACTGCCGCAGTCGCAGATCCACCGTCGCCTCTGAAACCTACAGCTCCAATGCCCGCCACGGTGGTGATGATACCTGCTGGGTTCACCTTGCGAATGCGATGATTGGCAAAGTCTGCGATAAACAGGTTGCCCTGGGAATCGATGGTTACGCCGCTAGGGCCATATAAACTCGCCGCAGTCGCTGTACCACCGTCACCACTAAAGCCAGAAGCGCCATTGCCAACGACGGTGGTAATCACGCTATTTATTGATTGGACACTACGGCGCGTTCCATCGCCCATGCCCAATATTTGCCCATGCGGATCGTAATAATGATGAATGGTGGCTGTCCAGCCACCCAAGCCCTGGCTACGAACATCGCGTATCCCATCAATCACATTACGCAATTCCTGCCAGATCGTTATTTCCTGGCGAGCGCCACGGCTAAGTGAACTGCCGGAAGCAACGCCGAAACTTTGGGCAAACTGCCACGGTTGCTGATATACCGCCTCATAAACATAGCCAATATTGATGGTGACAGGCCGACTGCCTTGCGGTAAGCGGTTATAAACATCTTTGCCGTCCCATGTAAATAGGTAGCTTTGGTTTGGTGCTGCTGGAAAAGTTTGAATAAACCGCCTCCCGGCAACGCTAATTGCAAGCTCAATGCGTTTAAGACTGGCGGGGACGCTGGCACCGCTCAGGCGAATATTAATGATGTTCGCCTTTCGCCCCGGCACCCGGTCACTGCGGTAGTTGAGATCAAAGGGTGTACCCGTCACACCGATGCGTTCACCGAGCGTCTGATTCTGGCACTCAATAATGGAGCCGCCCTCGCATGTCGGCTTATCTTCTTTCTTATCTATGTCAGGTGGCGGCTGATTGGGCGGTGTGGCATCCGGCGGTGGGCCAAACGGCCAGTTGTAATCCCACGGTGTGAAATGGCTTACTGGTACACGCCACAGGCTCGCGCCGGGTGCGTAGAGGCTGGCCAGTTGCTGGCGCTCGGCATCGCTGATGTTGAGTGCGGCGAGTTGGGTGGCATCGTCCGCCAGTCCATCGCCATTGGTATCCAACTCAGCCAGGCCACCAGTGATGCTCAACACTTTGATGACGCGTCCGTTGGGCGCGGGGATCCATGCGGCTTTGTCGCGGTCGTAATAGCCTGCGGGCACAATACCACCGACCGGGAAGTTGAGGAAGTTATCGACATAGACCGGCACGGACTGGCTGAAGGTTACCGTTTTGGCGCCAGCGGCGATGGCTTCGTCAACTGAAAGTTCTACCGCATAGGTGTAGCCGCTGGTGGGCGGCAGCGATGCGGGCATGGCTTGGGGGCCGTTTGGCCCGACGGTGTATTCGGTGGCGCGCACATTGAGCGTAGTGAGTGCCTGGGTGCTGCCATCGGGCAATACCATCTGCGCGGTGGTGCCTTGCGGGAACAAGATCGTGGCGCGGCGGGTGCCGTCTTGATCGGTGACGATGCTGCCCTGGGCGGCCTGGATGGGCGTGGCGGCGGTGAGGTCAATGCTCGTCACCTGAGTGTCTACGGGGATGAGGACAACATCCGGCAGCGCAGCGTAGTCCTGCCACGGGGTGTTGATCTGGCGTTGCGCGGGCAGGTAACCGGTTTTGATGTAATTGATGGTGAGGTAGCCGCCACCGTTCACGGCCAGGTCAAACATGCCATCAGTACGGCTGAGGGTTTGGCCGAACTCGGGGTGATTCAGAATCGTGATTTGCACGCCAGACAGCGGGGTGTTGTCGCGCGCCAGCACTTTGCCGCGTAACACGGCGGCGCGTTTGGCTTCAATGGTGCCGCCGGGGGCGACGCCGGTTTGAATGGGATTGGCGCCGGTGTATAAAAACTGGGTGGCGGCAAACACGGTGGTGCTGACAGTGGGGTCAACCGGCGGTGCGACGGTGGCCGGGTCGGGCGGCAGGCCGTTGGTGGGCGCCTCAACGGTGATATTGGCGGTCTGCGTGTCGCTCCAGCGCCCATCGCTAGCGGTGAAGGCGACCGTGACCCGCCCGGCTTGCGCGAGGCTGGGGTTAAAGGTGAAAACGCCGCTGCTGGCGTCGAGGCTGGCATTGGCGGGTAGATTGGTCGCCGCGTAGGTGACGGGGTCACCGTCACTGTCTGTGGCAGACAGGGTGAAACTTAAGGTGGCGCCTACTTTAACGATTTGATCAGGAATCGGCGTGAGTACGGGCGGAGTGTCGGTCTTGATGGTGAGGGTGGCGCTTTGAATGCTGCTGCCGGGGGTGCTGCGCGCAAAACCATCGCTGGCCGAGAAGCTGAGTGTGAGCGTACCGGCTTGGGCGGCAGTTGGCGTAAAGCTGAACGCGCCGGTGACGGCATTGAGGCTGGCGTTGGCGGGCAACGGTTGCACTGCATAGGTCAGCGCGTCAGCTTCGGGGTCGGTGGCGACGAGGGTGAAGGCCAGGGGCTGACCGACACGCACGGTGTAATCACCCGGCGCAGCCAGTACGGGCGGCAGGTTGGGTGCGACGGTGATGAGCGCAGCCTGATTACTGTCGGGGGCACTGCTGTGCTTACCATCGCTGACTTTGAAGGTGAGGGTGTGGGTACCCGCCTGGCTGTTAACTGGCGTGAAGGTGAACAGGCCAGTGGCCTCATTGAGGCTGGCGTTGGCAGGCAGCGGCTGGACAGTGTAGGTGAGCGGGTCGTCGTTATCTTTTTTGTCTTTGCCTTTATCTTTCTTGTCAGGATAGGTAGTGATGAGCTGCGCAGTGAGGGTCTTGCCCACTTCCACAGTTTGATTGGCGATGGGCTCAAGGCGCGGCCCCTTGTCTTTCTTCAGTGGATCGCTGTGGTAGACATTGATTTCATCGTAATCGCTGATGCCATCGCCATCAGTGTCTTGCTTTTTGGGATGGGTGCCGAGCGCTCTTTCTTCGACATCACTCAGGCCGTCTTTGTCGGTATCAATAATCACTGCTTCAAGCGTGATAGTAGCCGGTGCACTGGACGCAGTGCCGTCGTGGACCATCAGTTGCAAGACGTAGGTGCCAGCACGGTCGGGGGTAAACATGGGCTTGGTGGTAGTGGCGGCCGTGAGGAGCGCCTGACTTGTGCCTGGCTTGGTCAATAGCGCCCAGCGATAGCTTAATGCCTGGCCGTCAGCATCTTTGGAGCGCGTGCCAACAAGGGTGAGGCCCTCTCCCACAGGGGCGATGCGATCACTGCCGGCATGGGCGCGGGGAATGGAGTTCACAGTTGAAATCACGACTTTTACGGGGACGCTGCGGGTTTGGCCATCGCTGACCATCAGGCGCGCCACATAAGTACCGATTCGATCCGGGGTAAAAGTGGGACGCTCTTTACTTGCGCTATCCAGGGTTGCCTGGCTACCCTCGGGCGCGGTGACCAACCACCAGTGATATTGCAAAGGATCATCATTGGGGTCTTTGGAACGGCTGCCATCGAGCTCGACCACGGTGCCTACGGTGACGGTGAAGTCTGAACCGGCGTTGGCGACGGGCGCGGCATTGCCGGTGGTGACGGTGACGGTGCGCGGCACGCTGTCGACGCGACCATCATTAACCACCAGTTGCACGACATAGGCACCTGCCGCGAGTACCCGGAAGTTGGGTTTAACCGCGGTGGGATCAGAGAGCGTGGTTTCTCCGCCCGCCGGGGTGGACAGGAGGATCCAGCGATAACTCAAGGGGTTGCCATCGGCATCGCTGGAGCGGCTGCCATCAAGTTGCACAGTGCTGCCGACCGATACGGTGCGATCAGATCCTGGTATCGCGACTGGCGGACTATTGGCAGAAGCTGGCGCCATGGCGCCGTAGGTGTGAATGCCGTAGCGCACCGGGGTGCGGCTGATGATCTTCAGGGCGAAACGTACTTGAGCACCGGGGGCAAGGGTCTGGCTGGACAACAAGGCACTGAGGTCGTAGTAATATTTGCCATATGGGCTGGTCGTCGAGCCACCCAGGGCATTGGGCAGCGAGACGCTGTTGTTGCCTACATCAATTACGGCATGTAATGGCGCGGTAATGGCGCGTGGTGAGGCATTGCTGATGTCGATATCGGCAGTGAGCGTGAGATCACCCGTGGCTGGATCAAGCAGGGTGCGTTCGTTAGTGGTGGTGACAATGACCTGGCTGCTAAGGTCAATGGGCGTGGTGCTGGCCGCAATGAGGACGCTGTAACTGCCCGGCAGCAGCAACAACGCTAGCGCAAAAACCCCCACCAGTTTGCCCAAAATCAGCTTGCCTAGTATGCGCATGGCTTTCTCTTTTACAAGTGTGAATGCTTGAAAAACGCGGGCAGGCCTTTACCGTGATCTTGTCCTGGACTTTTGAGGAGCTTCGGGATCAGGCATTATCTAACCTGATCATCGAAAGAATTGGTTAATAATCGCACATTAAAACTTCCCTTCCTGTCAATTTAATTCCAATTACTAAATCTTTGAATAATTTGTCATTTCGCCGCTCCTGCGCATCCCAGCAAGCTGCTTGGCGGTTCTTGCGCATCCTGCGCTCACCGCACTGGGGCAAACAGCACAACCTACAACCCTTCGTAAGCGCGCCGCAGCAGTTTATTCACGTCATCCCCCTTGCTCCAGCCTACGGCGTTGCAACTCACTTTCAGCGCCATGGCGTGCCCGTCGCTGCCTGCCACTTGCAGTGCGGCTATCCGTGCGCGCAGTTTGCTGGTGAGATCGAGGGCGGCGGGTTCGGGGGTTTCGGGCAGAATCACCAGAAATTCGTCCGCGTCCATGCGGCCAGCCATATCCACCCAGCGCAACTGATCTTTCAGCACCTGGCTGAGGGCAATCACGGCCTGCTCGCCGCTACCAGCGCCGTGTTCGATATCGAGCTGCTGTAAATCGACTATTTTCAGGAGCACTACAGACAGGGGATTTTCGTAGCGTCGGCTGCGTGAAACGTGGGGGTCGAGGCCTTGCAGCAAGGCGCGGCGGTTCGGCAACGCGGTGGTGGGGTCACGCACGGCATGTAGCGCCAATTCCTCCGCGAGACGTTCACAATCACGCTTAAGCTGCTGCTGTTCGGTGATGTCGCTATAAAAATGCACCTGCCAATGGGCTTCACCCAGTGCTTCGCGCCAACACTTCAGCCAGCGTGCCGGGCGGGCGTCAGTGGCGGGCAATAGCAGGTTACGCTGGGGCTCAACGGGGGGGACAAACAGGCAGGTCCGCTCCTCGGGCGTCAGGTCGATGGCGGGGGTGTTGGCGTGCCCCACGAGACGTTTCGCGGCAAGACCCAGCAAATCTTCCAGGGCTTTATTAACGGACAGGATCTGCCCCTTGTCCCCTAATACTAGAACGCCCAGCGGCGCCCGCTCTACAATTAATGCCGCAACTGATGAAACCAAGCGGTCTACCATCACACTCCCCTCCCATTGCCCAAGATTTTTGACGCGTGCCCGTTATTCACATAGGACGGGTTATCTTACCATCGCTGGCGAGCACCGTGAATCATAACTATCGGACACCATTGAAAAAACTTTATCGGTGAAGGGCTTATGACGATGGCATTGCGCCAATATAAAACCTCAATCAATTGATCTATAAATCAAAAATTGGAGGCGCTCATTCTGTCTCCCACCCCTTTGAATTGCGCCTGAACCTCGTCGGCTATTTTTATAGTTTTGATGCATTTATGCCGATACTTCAAGACAAAACAAGGAATATACAATGCCTGCGGGAACGACATTATCCGAAGTCACTTCCATAAAGCGACATTTCATGGGCATTAATCGTGAGCGTTTGCGGCGTGCCCAGGGGTCTTTGCGCCAGCGGCAACGCGATTTTCTCGATATATTGCCGCTGTTATTCCACGTTAACAATCCCTTATTGCCTGGCTATATCAGCGATACCACACCCGTGGGCATTTCGGATTATTCGCCCGACAAACGCACTCAGGAAGCCGCGAAAAAATTCAATAAAAAATTCTCTTATAAACGCAAGGCGTTACCGCGCTATGACATTTTATCGCTGTTCTTGATGGGTAGCAGCGGCACCATCGCGCATTCGCAAAAAAGTGATTTCGACATATGGATCTGCCATCACAAAAATCTCCCGCCGAGGGCATTGGCGGAGTTGCAAGCCAAGGCGCACGTCATTGAAAAATGGGGATTAAGCCTGGAGATGGAGGTGCATTTTTTCCTTATGGATTCCGACTCTTTCAAAGCGGGCAATAAAAATGCGCTCACCCAGGAAGGCAGTGGCAGTGCCCAACATTACATATTGCTGGAAGAGTTTTATCGGACCAGCCTGTTGTTGGCGGGCCGGTATCCGGCGTGGTGGCTCGTGCCCCCTTCCAGCGAGGGCCATTACAATGATTACCTGGCAACATTAAAAAACAATGGGGTTGTCCGGGAAACGGAATATATTGATTTTGGCGCCATTCCACAAATACCCGCTGAAGAATTTTTTGGCGCGGCGGTGTGGCAATTGTTCAAGGGGATCGATGCCCCTTATAAATCCGTGCTGAAGTTGCTCTTAATGGAGGTGTACGCGTACCACTATCCCGACAGCGACCTTCTGTGCCAGCGGTTCAAACGGTCAATTTACGAAGGCGGGATCAACCTTGACCAACTTGATCCTTACATTATGCTTTATCATAAAATCGCCGAGCACCTGCAAGAACGGGGGGAGAGTGAACGCCTGGATTTATTCCGGCGCTGTTTTTATTTTAAAGTGGGGGAAAAACTTGGCACCCCTGATTTAGCCCACCCGCATAATTGGCGGCGCGGGTTGATGCGGACACTGGTCGAATCGTGGGGATGGGATGAGGCGTACTTGTCCACACTGGATACGCGCATTCACTGGAAAATTAACCGGGTGTTGCGTGAACGTAAAATATTGACCGCGGAACTGACGCAGAGTTATAAATTTTTGTCTGATTTCGCGCATCGCCACGCGCAACTGACCTCGATCAACCAACAAGACCTGAATATCCTTGGCCGTAAGCTTTACGCCGCCTTTGAAAAGAAGCCCGGGAAAATTGAAGTGGTCAATTGCGGCATATCACAACATTTAGATGAAAATTATATTACGTTCCACCAAACCATAGGGGCCAATTTCCAGGACAATTGGTCTGTTTACATCGCCCCACTGCATGCGGTGGAATCAGGCGGCGTACTGTCAACCAAACACTCAGAAAGCATTGTGGAACTCATCGCGTGGTGCCACTTTAATGAACTGGTCCACAACGGCACCGTAATTGCGTTACATACCGAGAACAGCGCGCTGACCATTCGTGAAACCAAAGCGGTACTGGCATGCCTGCAACGCTTGTTTCCCGCCCCCTCATCCACCCCTAACCAAGGCGCGGAACCCGACATGGAATGCTTTTCAATGCCGTCAAAAGCCACCAAAGTCGCTTTATTCGTGAACCTCGGCATAGAGCCCATGGCGATGCAGGTAAAACTTGGGATCCACTATACCAGCAACAAAACAGACGCGTTAAGCTACGGGGGCATAGGCGAGAATCTTGCCTTAACCTTTGATGTGGTCACCCTCACTAACTGGCGTGAGATATTGACCCAGCGCTATACGGGCTTGGGCGGTATCCTGAAATACCTGAATGACTATGTCCGGGACACGCCGCCTTCCCAAGGCGCCCCGGCGCCCATTTCAGTGTTTTGCTTTTCATCCGCCCACAGCAGCACCATCAGAAAAAGGATAGAGGAATTATTTGAGAATATCATCACCTGTTTTTACCACGATGCGCATGCGCCGACGATCCAGTACATCATGGCCGCCGAACACATGTATTACGCGTTATGGATTGAAAATGACACCTTGCACCATAAACGCATGGACACCTACCAGGATTTACTGAACCACCTGGCCACAGAACATGCCTCCTATAGCCCGGTGATGATCGACCAACAGGCATTGCGGGGCACGCCCTTGCCGATCATATACAAGCTCAACAAACCGGGCATTATCCAATTGTTCTACCACACGGATAATTATTACACTGATATCTATGTGGCCGATGAACAAGGCTCCCTGTACCATCAGCATATAATGTCAACCGACAGTGGCGCGCTCATCAACCAATTTAGTTTGTTTTTTGATGCGCTCGCGACACAACATCCTTTGCATTCCGTGGGAAAATCCACAAAGCTGCATGACCAGCCAGAAGCCATCGAGATACACCAACTTACCAAAGGTGATGGGGGCAACTTCTCGCTGGCCAAAAGCGCTGTCGCCACACCCAGGCGGACGAGGAATTATTTTGATATGCAAGTCGCAATTGAAAAAACCCCTGACGATAAACTTGAGTTTACCGTGAATTGCGGCGGCGACACTTTCACCTCATTAGCGCATGGGAACAATTTGTTTTTGGAGGTGGCCCGCCATGTCATGGCCTATCGCCAAAGTGGCGCCTATTATCCCATATACATAACAAGGATTGAGTTGCCAAAAAGAACCCATGAGCACAGTTTGAAGCACCGGCAAACCATCAGGTTTTTAAATTATAAAAAAATTATTGAGAATAAACTCCAGGATGCTTTGGCAACGCTTGATAAATCGCGCACAGCCTATCAACCCACTAACAGTTTATTGAAATAACGCCTCCCATTGGCCCCATTTGAAAAATAAAACCTTCAGTTGGAAACTGCCAATACACGGCGCAGCCACGCACCTATATCATAAATTTCCTGTGGACATAACGAGTGCGCCATCGGATAAGCGCGCCATTCAATGGGGTAGCCGCATTCCTTCAATGCGGCATACGCGCTTTGCGCTTCTTCCATGGCAATCACTGCGTCATCATATCCATGCAACATCAATACAGGGGTATCGGCATTAGCGGCATGCCGTTCGGCGTGTAGGCGTGACGTCAACGGCAAATAAGTAGACAAACCCAACATTCCCGCCAGACGTTGCGGATAGCGCAATCCCGTATGCAATGCTATGGCGCCGCCCTGCGAAAATCCCGCCAATACAATCCGGCAAGCCGGGATGCCCTTGTTGATTTCACGCGCTATCAAGGCATCGATGGCCCGCTCTGAGGCGTATATCCCGGCATTATCCTCATTACCTGATCCCGATATGCCGGGCGCATCCGTGGCAGGAAGCAGCAGGTCATACCAAGCACGCATCACATATCCACCATTAATGGTGACAGGCCGTTGTGGCGCGTGGGGAAATATAAAACGCACACCCAACGTACGCGGTAATTGTAATTCAGGAATGATATCAACAAAGTCATAACCATCCGCGCCCAGGCCATGCATCCATATGACGCTGGCGGTGACCGGGATGGAAGAACTCATTTCAACCGCGGGTAAAATCAAGTCTGCGCTCATCGGTGTTTGGCTTCCAGTACGGGTGTTTTCTTATGGCGATGGAGGTGGGCGTATTTTTGTGCGCCAACACATGCGACCTGCGGATCATTCCAATAAATAATATTCACCTTCATCCTTCCCTAGATTTCTAAATCAATTCTAAATCATCCCTTACTTATAATCACTTAAGTAATGCCCGGGGGCTCCGCTATAAACTACAGTTTCAAGCCAAGGTCCATTTGAAACTGACCTAACTAAACTCATGCGGCGGCCTTTTACCCAAAAGCGCCGGTCCGTCCAACCCATAAGGAATAGTCATGCAAAAAAGAACTATTGTTTTAGCACTGCTGGCCGTGGGCGTATCCGGCTGCGGAGGCGGTGGGGATACCGCCACTAACCCCACTACCCCTACAGACCCCACCACCGTGAGCGCGTTGGTGATTCCCGCTACCATGAGCGTAATTAACGATTCATCTGGCACATCGGTAGCCGCACTGCAAGCAAACTTCAGGGCCGCGAGTGCCGGCTTGTCCAGGGCATTGGGTGACCCGGGAACAGACTACTCGAAAGACAAGAAAAATTCCTACGTGTATGACGATTCAATGGAATCCATGCAAACTGTAAATATGATCCTATGCATCATGGACCAGATGCGCGCAAGCGACATGGTGAACAAACGCAATTATGCCGTGTTGATCAACAACGACAAATGCGAACAAGGGAAAAACCAGGATAGCTCAGCGACGACGGGCCAATCAAGCGGCCAAACCACGGACTTATGGCGCTGGGTAGTCAATGTATCCCGTGCCGATAACAGCGCCCCACAGATCGTTAAGGCATGGTCTGAAGATGAAGAAATGGGAGGCCCGGGCCAATCGCAACGTATCGAAGTCGAGACCACTGTCACCGAAGGCATCAGCAGCGCCAATCCCTTTGGTAAGTTCATCATGAACTTCAAAGGCGTGAATCCTACAACGGGCGCTGTCATGATGAAAGGCACGCTCAAAACCGAAACCGCCACAGGCGGCAAGGTCGCGTTCACCTTCTATGAGGTTGATGGGACACAATCATCAACATATAGCCCCGGGGATTTTTTCTTTGAAAGGGTGTCCAGCGTAGTCACCGCCCCTGACGGCAGTGATGGTGTTGCGCAAACTATCAGCCTCGAAGAAGGTAATTTTGGCGGCGGTGGCACGCAAAGCAATAGTGCCGGTTATGCCATTGCCTATAACGCCACGCATGTGTTACGTGCCGGGGATAGCACCACCACCAAAGCCCAATTGCAGGCGATGAACAGCGCCACCCCAGGCATCTGCCTGAGCCGCACCAACTTCGATGCTAATGTGTGGCGCTATGACCTCTACCACGCTGCCGACGGCACATTCAACGGCAATACTGTGACGGCAGGCCAACGCGTTGAGTTGAATTCCGGCTTTCCCATCAGCTACGATAATGCTGGCACGTCCGTCTTCGGCCATGTGGGTTACTGGGGGATCTGGTTGAATGATCCCAGTGTAAACCTGGCTGATGGCGCGACCATTACCAAACAGGCCCGCGGCTCTGCAGCAGCCGAAAGCTACACCGTAGTACAAGCCCCTGGCAAGTTGGTCAGGAGCACGGCGAAGCAAGTGCTTGTTTCCAAGTTGCTCGGCGAGACGCTCACGTATTGGGGCCAGAATCCTTCGGGAGGCGCCTTTGGCCAATGGCAAGTGCAGTATATGCTCAATGATGGTGGCGCACATCCTACAGATGGTTTCTATATCGTTGCTGAAATCACTGGACATGGCCAGAATGGACCGATAACGGTAGATCTCAATACCCATGCCAATGTCACACCCACTGCCGGCAATTTCCTCGGGCTTTTTTCAGAAAGCTTGGGCGGCCGGGTGAACTTCGTCGGTGGCAGCAGCCATGTGACCTATTACGTCGAAGAGTTCGTCAATGGCAATGATGCCTTATTTGCCGGCAGCGATAGCCCGGTTACATTAAATTGTTTCCAGCGCTGCCTGAAAGGTGGTATCAGCCAAACCGATGTGGATAATAATCTTAATCCAGACGCTGTTTTTGGCCCGAACGCACCCGATGTAAATACTCCCGTAACCTATACCATTAGCCGTACGGACATGACCCTGAAAACGGTCAGCGCACCGGCTGCTGCGGTTGCCTTAGCCACGGGAGTGACGCCGGGGTCGGGCAGTTCGCATCAATGGGGCATGAACAGCGGCGAGATGATTACGGCTGACACTACCATCAACACTCTGGGGGATCTCTACAATCCCACGGTGGTGTCGGTGTCATACCGCTGGGAAACCGGCCACAACCCATGGAACAAGCTGACGGCGGTGAAGAATGCCGCAGGAGCCTTTGTCTCTTTCGACAAGCTCCTGCAATTCACCTATGACCATACCACAGCCAACGACGCCAACGCGGACGCCACCTATAACGGCAAGACTTTCCGCCTCAATTACGGCGGCAATGGCGAGCTGTGGGGCATTCCCTCCGGCCCTGACGCCAATGGCCGCTGGCATTCGGACTTCGCCATCAAGGACGGTGTAGCGATGGGTTCCACAGGCGTGGAGTTCGTGATCAAATCCCGTGAAGAGGAAAAGAAGTTAAAGGCCGATGTCGGCGCATGCGGCGCTTTGGTAATCAATCAGCCCGCTACACCTTTGCCCACGGGCGTGGACAGCACCTTCAGCACCTTTAACATCGGCGCCATGCCAACAGTGACTGATGCTCCTGCGGTGATCGAGGGCGAAGTGCAGCTGTAAGCGGCACGATTTATGAAAGTGCGGTAAGTAACTTTACAGGGTATAACCAACCCAACCGTCCCATCGGCACCCACTGATGGGACGGTTTTTTTATGGCATCCTGAAAAATTTATTTTATCCTTTGCCGCGCACGCTGTATTGCCGCGCGCACCTGCGCAGGCGCGGTGCCGCCCAGATGGTCACGCGCGGCCACCGAACCTTCGAGCGTCAACACATCAAACACATCCCGCTCGATCACCGAAGAAAACTGACGTAACTCCTCAAGCGTCATTTCCGCCAGATCTTTGCCGGCATCTACGCCATAACGCACCGCCTTACCCACCACCTCGTGCGCATCACGAAACGCCAAACCGCGCCGCACCAGATAATCCGCCAGATCGGTGGCGGTGGAAAAACCACTACGTGCGGCGCGCGCCATGTTATCGCGCTTGACGCGTAACGCGGGCATCATGTCAGCGTAAACTTTTAACGAACCCCGCACTGTGTCGACGGTATCGAACAACGGCTCCTTGTCTTCCTGATTGTCTTTGTTATAGGCCAACGGTTGCGCTTTCATGAGCGTGAGCAAGGCGATCAAATTGCCGGTGACGCGCCCCGTTTTGCCGCGTACCAATTCCGGCACATCGGGATTTTTTTTCTGTGGCATGATGGAAGAGCCTGTGCAGAAGCGATCCGGCAAATCAACGAAGCTGAATTGCGTGGATGACCACAAAATCAGTTCTTCGGAAAAGCGCGACAAATGCGTCATCAGCAATGCGGCGGCGGCGGTGAATTCAATAGCGAAGTCACGGTCGGATACTGCATCGAGAGAATTTTCGGCAGGCGCATCGAAACCTAATAACTGCGCGGTGTAAACACGGTCAAGAGGATAGCTGGTGCCCGCCAGCGCCGCCGCGCCCAGCGGCATGATGTTGACACGCTTGCGGCAATCGGCCAAGCGCGCGGCGTCGCGTGCCAGCATTTCAAACCAGGCCATCATGTGATGGCCAAAGGTCACGGGCTGCGCAACCTGCAAATGCGTAAAGCCCGGCATGAGGGTATCTGCCTCGCGCCCGGCAAGATCGAGCAAGGCATTTTGCAAACGGGTTAATTCCACTGTAATGGCGTCGATTTCATCACGCAAATACAGGCGGATATCAGTGGCCACCTGATCATTGCGCGAACGGCCGGTGTGCAGCTTTTTACCGGCGATGCCGATGCGTTCCGTCAACCGTGCTTCGATGTTCATGTGCACATCTTCGAGTGACACACGCCACTCAAACGCGCCGCGCTCAATGTCGCGCTCGATCTCTTGCAGGCCGTTGACAATCATTTGGCACTCATCCGCCGTCAACACACCCACATGCGTCAACATGCGCGCATGGGCCACGGAACCTATGATGTCGTGTTTGTAAAGCCGCTTGTCGAATCCCACGGAGGCCGTGAATGCCTCGACGAAGGCATCGGTCGCCTCCGTAAAACGGCCTGCCCAGGGTTTGTCGATGCCTTTGTCAGATGCCACTTTGATTCCTGCTTTAAATGCCTGATACAGTTGTTTTTTAAGTTTTTATGGATAACTATCGCTAACTTGGCAGCGTCCATTTAGACAAAGTATAGCAGTTTTTACCCCCTCCCACAGGTAAGGAAAGCTCTCCTGGCAGCCGATAACCCTGTGATGGCCACATCTGACACTACCACTGCCAACGCTAAGCTATTTTTGCCGGATTTCTGCGATGTCCGCATCCTGTTTTCCATGGTCATTCTGGCGGAATTGCTGGCGTTTACCCTGACACTGGGCAACCCTGCCACCCATGACCAAGCCAGTTGGTGGAGCCAGCTCAGCTTGGTGTCGCTGTTCATCCAATGGGTGGTGCTGTCGAGCGCGCTGATATTGTGCGCCAGCCGCCGCTGGCTAAATACGCTCAACAACAAAAAGGCGGCGGCTTTCGCTTATGGGCTATTGCTGGCGATCACCGCGCTGGTCAGTGAAGCCTCCTACCGGATCGTACACACAGCGTCGGACAGCACGCATCTGGAATTCATATTCCGCAACCTGATTGTCAGCGCCATCATCAGCGCCATTACCTTGCGTTATTTTTACGTACAATACCGCATGAAGCAAACCATCGAAGCGGAAGCGCGCGCGCGGATCCAGGCATTGCAGGCGCGGATCCGGCCACATTTTTTATTCAACAGCATGAACACCATCGCCAGCTTGACGCGCACCCAACCGGCGCTGGCCGAAGAAGTCGTGGAAGACCTGGCGGAATTGTTCCGCATGACGCTGGCCGACACGCGCGAGCAAATCACCCTGAAAGAAGAGTTGGATTTATGCCAACGTTACCTGCACATCGAAGAGCTGCGCCTGGGTGAACGCCTCAAGGTGACGTGGAACATGCAAAATCTCGCGCACGACACGCCGCTTCCGGCGCTGATCATCCAGCCGTTGCTGGAAAATGCGATTTACCATGGCATTGAACCCCTGCCAGAAGGTGGTGCCGTGTACATCATCGGCTGGCAAGATGACGGCATCATTAACATTACTGTCAATAATCCCATGCCGCCCCAACACCCCAACAATCACCGTGCCGGCCATGGCATGGCGCTGGAAAATATCCGTGAACGGCTCGCAGTGCATTATGGTAAACAGGGCGAACTGCTGCTGGAACGCAGTGACACCGAATACCAGGTGCGCATCACTTTTCCGGCGTCGCATAGGGATACGGCGGTTCTTGCGCATCCATGCGCTCACCGCACTGGGGCATCCTGCCCGGCGCAAGTGCGCAAAGAATCATGAAAGTTATCATTGCCGATGACGAGATGTTAGCGCGGCAACGCCTGCGCTCATTACTCAGCGAGCTTGACGGCGTGGACGTGGTCGGCGAAGCCACCAACGGTAAGCACGCGTTGCTGCTCACCAATGACCTGGCGCCGGATATTATTTT
>JAGVME010000124.1 GCA_020053945.1 Gammaproteobacteria bacterium | reverse complement strand
TTTACAGCTATTGAAGCGGCTAACGGCGATGTTAATGCCCTGTGAGGGTATAGCCACGCTGGCTTGGAGGTGTAAATTTGGGTTTTTCAGCGGCGACTATTTACCGGACGACGTGGACGGGGCACGAACTCACCACCACAGTTCGGGCACTTGCCGCCCAGCACGGAATCAACGCACGATACGCAGAATGTGCATTCAAAAGAACAGATGCGCGCTTCAGCGGATTCCGGTGGCAAATCTTTGTTGCAGCACTCACAGTTTGGGCGTAGTTGGAGCATCGCTTTTCTCCTGCGTCATTTCTCAGGTTAAAGCTCGACCCCCAAACGCCGCGCCACTTCTTCATAGCCTTCAATCACGTCACCTAAATCCTGACGAAAGCGGTCTTTGTCGAGTTTTTTGCGGGTGGCGGCGTCCCACAGGCGGCAGCCATCGGGACTGAATTCGTCGCCGAGTATTATTGTGCCATTAAAGCGGCCAAATTCCAGTTTGTAATCCACCAGCAGGATGCCGGCGTTGGCGAATAATGTTTTGAGTATGTGGTTGGCGCGGAAGGTGAGATCTTTCATGATGGCGACTTCAGCGTCGCTGGCCCAGCCGAAGGAACGGATGTGATATTCGTTGATCATGGGGTCGTGCAGTGCGTCATTTTTCAGGAAGAATTCCAGTGTCGGTGGATTGAGTTCCTGGCCTTCGCTGATGCCGAGGCGTTTGCATAAACTGCCAGCGGCGATGTTACGGACGACGCATTCCACTGGGATCATTTGTAGTTTTTTCACCAGCACTTCATGGTCGGATAACAAGCGCTCGAAATGGGTGGGCACACCGGCAGCGCTGAGTTTTTCCATGATGAAGGCATTGAATTTATTGTTGACCCTGCCTTTACGCGCCAGTTGCACGATCTTGCGGCCGTCGAAGGCGGAGGTATCATCACGGAATTCCATGATGACACGGTCTGCATCGTCGGTGGCATACACAGATTTGGCTTTGCCGGAATAGAGTTCGGTTAGTTTTTGCATGATGGGGTCTCGATGGTGTTTTTAGGGTAATCTGTCATTTCGACCAACGGGAGAAATCCTGGAATATCTCGCAAAGTTCTCTCACCTTCGTTCGAGACTCGAGGCAAGGATTTCTCCCGTTGGTCGAAATGACAATGGTTACTTATAAAATTTCGCGCCACGGCAGTCCGGCGGTTTGATCTGCAATCGCGATCCAGTCGGATGCGCAACCCAGCACCTTGGCGAATCCGGCGCGCGCCAAATCCGGCGTATTGTTTTTGGCGCTCAGGTGCATGGCCACCAGGTGTTGCAGGCGCGAGCAATCCAGGTTGGCGAGCAGCCCGGCGGCTTGGTGGTTGCTGAGATGGCCATACGTGCCGCCGACGCGTTTTTTCAGTTTGCGTGAATACTCGCCGTTAGCGAGCATTTCTGTGTCATGGTTAGATTCTAGCATGAGCGCATCGCAGGCGGTGAGGCAGCGTTCGATATGCGGGGTGCTGGCGCCGACATCGGTTAAGATGCCAAGACGTTTCGCGCCATCGCTGAAAACAAAATGTGTGGGTTCGCGGGCATCGTGCGGTACCGGAAAAGGGTGCACTTCCAGGTCGCCGATGCTGAATGGTTGGTGGCTGTTGAACAGGCGTAGCGTGGGCAATTTACGCAGATAGTGGTGCAGCGCGGTGCCGGGCGTTGCCCACACCGGCACGTTATATTTTTTGGTTAATGGCCCGATGCCGCTGATGTGGTCGCCATGTTCGTGGGTGATAACAATCGCCGTCAGGTCTTCAGCGCGACGGCCGAGACGCGCCAGGCGTTGCTCGGTTTCCGCGACGGTAAAGCCGCAGTCGAGCAGCAGGCAGGTTTGGCCATATTCTATAAGCGTTCCGTTACCCTGGCTGCCGCTGCCCAGCGATGCAAAGCGCATAGGGTTGCCCATGGGCTATTTTAACTGCTCATGCAGCAGGGTAAGCAAACGCTGCGCCGCAGGCGAGTTATCACGCGTGCCCGCCTGGTCAAACACCGTGATGTGGGTTTCTTTGTCTTGATCAAGCAGGCGCAGTTCAAAATACTGGGTTTTATCTTTATCGCCCGAAAACAGTTTGCTGAACCATCCCTTGGACTGGTCATTGGCCTGTGATGGATCTTTAATGCGGAATTGATAGCTGCCTCTCTTGGCGTCAAGCGTGCGGTTTTGATCTTCAATTTTCGCGCCGAGGTGATCCAGCGCAATGCCGGTGCGGCGCCAGGTGTTGGCGTAATCTTCCGTTACCACGAGCAGCGACAAGCCTTGCGCGTCTTGGGTGATGCTGGCGCGTGCGGGTGCGGCGCGTGTTAGGTCATCTTTGATTGCATTGGCGTTGTCTTCATTGGTGCCCAGGTAAAGCGCCAGGCGCTTGAGCATTTCTGCTTCTAATGCAGGGTCAGTGGGGCGGGGCTGCCACAGCGGCGTTTCTTTATTGATGACTTGTTCCATGCCCCGGTGAGTAAGGTAAATTTCAGTGGTGCGGGCGTCGGTGCCGGGTTCAAGCCGCACCCGGAATTGATCACGGGTAGACGCTGAATAAAACACGTCGAAGGCTTTTCTGAAAAAGGTACTAATGCCGCTTTTTTTGGTGATGCCACGGTTTTCTTCCCAACTGGTATCCATGATGTTCAGGCGGGGATCCTGTTCCTGAACATCAAAGCCGCGGTCTTGCCAGAAGCTGCGTATGCGTTGTTGCAGTTGCGGCATGTCGCCCTTGATTACCAACCAGCGCAGGCCACCGTCGCGTTCTACACGAATCTCTGTCTCGGATGTGGCTTTAGTGGACGATGTATCGGAAGCAGGTCTCGATAGCGTGGGAATCTGCGCCGCTTCATCGTTAGCGGGGGTAATGAGATCCGGTGGTATTTCCAGCGCAGGTAACGAGCGGCTTTTTTTGTATTCGATTTCGCTTTGTGGGATGCTGCTGCATGCAACCAGCAGGGTCATGCAAGATAGTACGGCACCGATTTTAAAGAAGCGATGAAACATGATATTAATACCTTTTAATAGTAACGTCAGGCGCGGAGGCGTTATAGCGCCCGTTATAAAACATGGGCTTCGCGCAAGGCCGATCTCACAACATCATGATGCTGTGCCGAGAGTAGCGTGAGGGGTAAACGGATGCCGGAGGGGATCAGCCCCATTTCGTGCAATGCCCATTTCACCGGGATAGGGTTGGATTCAATGAACAGATTTTTGTGCAACGCGATGAGCCGCTGGTTGATGGCTTCGGCCTGCGTCCTGTCGCCACGCAGTGCCGCCGCGCACATCTCGTGCATGGCTTTGGGCGCGACATTGGCGGTGACGGAAATATTGCCTTTGGCGCCCAGCAATATCAGCTCCATGGCGGTGGCGTCATCACCCGAGTAAAGGTCAATTTTGCTGCCGCAGCGTTCCAGAATTTCACGGCCACGCGCCAGGTTGCCAGTGGCTTCCTTGACGCCGATGATGTTGGAAATGCCGGATAGGCGTTCCACCGTCTCTGGCAGCATGTCACAGGCCGTACGTCCCGGCACATTATAGAGTATTTGCGGCACCGGCACGGCCTCGGCAATCGCCTTGTAGTGCCGGTACAGCCCTTCCTGGGTGGGTTTGTTGTAATACGGCGTGACCAGCAGGCAGGCGTCGGCGCCCACTTGCATCGCGGCGCGCGTCAGTTCGATGGCCTCGGTGGTGGAATTGGCGCCCGTTCCAGCAATCACCGGCACGCGGCCATGCACCCGGTTGACCACCTCGCGCAATACACTACAGTGCTCTTTCATGTCGAGCGTGGCCGACTCGCCGGTGGTGCCCATCGCAACAATCGCGTCGGTGCCATTTGCTATATGAAATTCAACCAGCTTGGCCAAACTTTCAAAGTCCAGCACCCCATTTTCATGCATGGGGGTGACCAAGGCAACCATGCTACCGTGAAACATTTGGAAATCCCCGTACCACAACGTATATCACAAAAGGCTTCATATTACTTGGGCGGGGGCGGGATGACAAGGAGCGGCTGTTTCTTCCAGGCCACCTCATCCCGCAAATACACCGGCAACGCCCGCTCCGCGCCCACCGCCAGGCCGCGTTGAAAGGCATCCGCCGCGTGTGCGCATAAATGCTGCGCCTGCGGATAGCGCTGCCCATCCCAGGCCGTCACTACTTCACCCAGACGTGCTTTGAGCGGTTGCGCATAAGTGTGCCAGCCATTGCCGGCGCCAAACCAGCCGCCCCCATCCTCAGCCAGTGGCAGCGGTACATCCTCGGGAATGCAGACGATTTCCTTGTCTACCAGGGCCACCAGGCCGCTATTTTCATTTGCGCGATAAGCGCCCCAATACACCTCGCCAATGCGCGCATCAATCGCCGCCAACACATGGGGGGCGCCCAGTTCAGTCCAGGCGCCCTGGGCGAGTGCCGCGAGTGACGATATTGGCACCACCGGTAAATCAGCGCCAAACGCCAACCCTTGAATCACGCTGTTGGCAATCCGCACGCCAGTGAAACCGCCTGGCCCCCGTCCAAATGCCAGCGTGTCCAGTTGCGTCAGGGCTAATCCAGCTTCGCCTAGCAGCGATTCGATCATAGGCAGGATTAATTGGCCGTGCTCACGCGGGGCGACCTGATAGCGTTGGCGCACCTCACCGTCCAGCCACAGCGCAGCAGAGCAGGCATCAGTTGAAGTGTCGATGGCGAGTAATTTCAATGTAAATCCTTGATTTGAAGGCTTGGCATTATTTCTGCATATTGTCGCATACGCGATAAGTTATGGCGACAATGCCATTATTTTGTCGGATTTGATTCTATATTGGGGAATATGTTATGCAACAAGAAACTACCACGGTGCGGATAGCCGCCTTCCAGCGCTCAGGGCGTTTTTTTCACGCGACCTCCGTCCATCAAAATCTGGGTGGTTGGTATTTCAGTACCCGTGAAGGTGTCGATTATGGTCCCTATCTTAGCGTGGCTGAGGCGCAACGGCACTGTGAAGCGTATGTGCGGCAGTGTGTTGCCAGTAACATCCATGGGGAACGAAATCTTAAAGTTGAGGGAGTCCCGGCGCAGTATCAGAAATCAGCCTGACGGGCGCGCTGTTTTGTAGTAAAATAACGGGTTCTATTTCCAGAACCATCCTGTACGCGCCAAGGCCTCGTGAATTACCGCCACAGCTACCATGCTGGCAATTTTGCCGACGTATTCAAACATGTGCAGTTGACCTTGCTGTTGCAGGCATTGCGCAGTAAAGAGTCACCGTTTTGCTATCTCGATACCCATGCCGGAACAGGTCGTTATGATCTGCAAGGCACAACCACGCAAAAAACCGGGGAATATCTGCAAGGCGTCATGCGCTTTTGGTTGCGTGATGACGTGATTGAAAGCGCGGCTCCCGCCGATTACCTTGCCGCCGTGCGTGCGTTAAACCCTGACGGCGAGTTGCGCTATTATCCCGGCTCCCCCCGCATTGCCCGCCACTTCCTGCGCCCGCAGGATCGCATGGTCTTAATCGAGCTGCATCCAGAAGATGCCATATTCCTGAAACGCGAGTTTCGCGGCGACAAGCAGGTGCATGTGCATTGCGCCGATGGTTACACCGGTCTTAAAGCCTTTCTGCCGCCTCCGGAGAAGCGCGGACTGGTATTGATCGACCCACCCTTCGAAGACGGTAACGAGTTTGAACGCCTCACAGACAGCCTGCGTATCGCATACCAGCGCTGGCCTACCGGCATCTTCGCATTATGGTATCCCCTTAAGGATAATTATCGCGTGCAGCATTTTCACCGGCAATTAGTGGCCAGCGGCATGCGTAAACTGTTGCTGGTTGAAATGCATTTGCACGCCCATCCTCCCGTGAATTCGCTATACGGTTGTGGCCTGATCATTGTCAACCCACCTTGGCAGATGGATGAAAAACTGCGCGTGCTGTTGCCGCAATTATTGGCCGGTTTGCAACCCGGCGGTGAGGGTAAGACGCGGGTAGAATGGCTGGTGCCAGAGCAACCTCCAGAGTAGCTGTACCCGTTAAACCCTTCTCTTCCCTGGCTGACGCTGCGGTCAGTGTTATAATGTTTAATATAACTCCATCGGTCTAAATCCCGTAATGAAAAAAGGTATGCCGTTATGGCGCCAGCAGCGGTATATCCCACGTGGTTTGATACCGCCGCCGATGATGCCGTGGTTGTTTGACGCGGCCTCGCTGACACAACGTTTGCGCCAAGTGTGCCAAGGGCGTTTTCAGGTGCGGGTGGTGAGCCAGCGGCGGGTGCGGCCGCTGCGTGATGAGCGCGTCGCGTTGCGCATGCGTGACCATGAACATGCATTGGTACGCATGGTTTATTTGTTATGTGACGGCCAGCCGTGGGTGTTTGCGCGCACCGTGATTCCGCTGCGCACGTTGGGTGGGGCGCAGCGCCGTTTGGCGCGTCTGGGCAGCAAGCCGTTGGGTGAAATGCTGTTCGCCGACCGCTCGATGCGCCGCAGCGCGGTAGAAGTGGCCCGGCTGCTGCCGGGAGATAAGCTGTTTGGCTTGATTGCAACGGGGGGGGCCGTGGGCTCACTCTGGGGCAGGCGTTCAGTGTTTTATCTGCAAAATAAACCCTTGCTGGTAAGCGAAATTTTTTTACCGGCGATTAACCCTACATTAAGCCTAAAGCGGCGACTGAATCAATGAACCCTGATATACGGCAACGATTACATCAATATTATTTATTAACGCGCCTCAACCGCCCCATCGGCATTTTTCTGTTGCTGTGGCCTACCCTGTGGGCGTTGTGGATCGCCGGGAATGGCAGGCCGAATTTTTTGGTGTTGATGGTTTTTGTATTGGGCGTAGTGTTGATGCGCTCAGCCGGTTGCGTGATCAACGATTATGCTGACCGCGACATTGACCCGCATGTGGTGCGCACCCGCGAGCGGCCTATGGCGGCGGGGCGGGTGTCGTCCAAAGAAGCGCTGGCGCTGTTTGGGGTGCTATGCCTGGTGGCGTTTGGCCTGGTGCTGCTGGTGAATGATTTGACCATTATGTTGTCCGTGGTGGGCGTGGTGCTTGCCATTATCTATCCGTTCATGAAACGCTACACGCATTTGCCGCAGGTATTTCTGGGCATGGCGTTTGGCTGGGCGGTGCCGATGGTGTTTGCCGCGCAGACGGGCGCAGTGCCGCAGGTGGCGTGGTTGCTGTTTGTCGCGACGGTGCTGTGGGCCACGGCGTATGACACCCTGTACGCGATGGTCGACCGGCCGGATGATATACGCATCGGCGTCAAGTCCACGGCGATTTTATTTGGCGAAGCTGACCGGTTGTTGATTGGTGTGATTCAACTGTTGTTTCTGATGGCGATGCTGCTGGTGGGCAGGCAGTTGGAGATGGGGCCATTTTATTATGGCGGGCTGCTAGTGGCGGCGGGTTTCGGGATTTATCAGCAATATTTGATCCGGCATCGCGAGGCGGCGGCGTGCTTCAAGGCTTTTCTTAATAATAACTGGTTTGGCGCGGCGATCTTTTGTGGCATAGTATTGCATTATATCAACCGGTAATGACATGCAAATGACGCAAAAATCCGTCGTGCCCCATGTGCTTGAGGCACAAAAACTTAAGCAGTTAGGATTAGCGGTAATCGACATCGAGGCCAAAGCCGTGGCCGCCCTGTCCGCGCGCATTGACGCGAATTTTGTGCAGGCCTGCCAATATATGCTGGCTTGCGAGGGGCGCATTGTGGTGCTGGGCATGGGCAAGTCCGGCCACATCGGCGGTAAAATCGCCGCTACGCTGGCGTCTACTGGCAGTCCGGCATTCTTTGTGCATCCCGGCGAAGCCAGCCACGGTGATCTGGGCATGATTACCGAAAAAGACGTGGTGTTGGCGCTCTCCAACTCCGGCGAGACCGATGAAATCCTCACGATTTTGCCGCTGATCAAACGCCTCGGCGTGCCCTTGATTGCTCTCACGGGCAATCCGCCATCCACGCTGGCGCGTGCCGCCAATGTGCATGTGAACGTCAGCGTGGCGCAAGAGGCGTGTCCGCTGGGATTAGCGCCCACCTCCAGCACCACCGCCACCTTGGCGATGGGTGATGCTCTGGCCGTGGCGATGCTCGAAGCGCGCGGTTTCACCGCCGAAGACTTCGCGCGCTCCCATCCCGGGGGGCGTTTGGGGCGGCGCTTGTTGCTGTTGATCAAAGACATCATGCATACTGGTACGGCGATTCCTAAAGTGCAGGAAAACGCCTTGCTCAAAGAGGCCCTGATGGAAATGTCACGCAAGGGATTGGGGATGACGGCAGTGGTAGACGCGCAGCAAGCGTTATTGGGCGTATTTACCGACGGTGACCTGCGCCGCCACCTTGATGAGCAAGTGAACGTCCACACCACCCCTATCGCTGATCTGATGACCCGCCACTGCAAAACCATACACCCCGAAAAACTGGCCGCCGAAGCATTGCAGATTATGGAAACATATAAAATCAACGCGCTGCTGGTAGTGGATGATCAAGGCACGTTGGTAGGGGCGCTGAATATGCATGACTTATTACGCGCGGGCGTGGTATGACGTTTTAATTCTACTGTGCCACAAAGCGCTGAAGGGCGGGCATTGCGGCGTTACCCTTCTTTCTAGGGTAAATGGTCAAGAACCAATCGGGTTATGGAAGGTTTTTATAGGCTTGCCAGTCTATATTGGAAATGCCCGCCCCGCCTCCGTTGCCATATGCGTAGCTTCCTGCATTATATATCCACACATTGTCTTCGGGTACGACGGGCCCTGTGAAGGGATTGCCGGCACGGTAAGATGAATAGACGGTATTGTCTACCCATCCTGAACCCGCGGCGAATGTATAACGACCCCCTGTGACATCACCTGACTGCGCGCTGACCACGGCGTCAAAAAACCCTGATCCCGTAGGAAGAGGATTTAGGGGGTCATTTAAGGTAAGTGTATTGGTTATGGCGCCATTGGCATTGGTGCTATAGTTGAGGGAACTCATATCTAATGCGAAGTTAAGGGACAGTATCCCATCGCTGCTATTAATGGCCTGGGTAATTTTAGGTTTTAACAGAAAATCGGCTTTCAAGAATTCTTGATCCATTTCGGACGATTTGATGACTTGCCGAACAATGGCGCGTGTAGGATCACCGGTGCCGATACCGGTGGTGTGCTGATCCCCGGCCAAGGGGTTGCCTAATACGCCGCCGCTGGCAACTTGCCCATTCCCTGATATCAGCGGATTGACCCCACCCCCGCCACACTGGATAGGCTGAAATTGGCAGCCGGGTTTGCCGCCAGCACTTGAGTAGGTACCCGCGCCGTTGGCGCGGATATAGGTCTCCTGGGCAAATACCTCGCCTGTGATAGGATCCGGTGTAAGAGAACCCACGATCATATGGACATAGGATATGCCATTAACCGTTATATATTCACGCAAAAAGGGTGTTGAGTCTGGATCGGGGGTGTTTTGGTTGCGTTGGCACCATGCGTCTGCCCCTGCCGTGGGCATATTGCACCGGGCAAAGGTGCTTTCAGAGCTTTGGCTGCCCGCAGTAATATCAGGACTGGGTTGGAAATTGAGCTCAAAAGCGGCACGCGTTTCTTGCCCGCCACACATAAAGAGTCCGGCCATTCCGGTTATTAGTAAATATTTTTTGGCTGTTCCCATAGCTGGTATTATGTACCATAAAAAAAATAGGGGTACAAGTGATTTAGAGCGGGTTTTTCGTATAAAGTAAATTATTTGACGCATGAAAGCACGTGTTACGGCGCACGCGCGGGGATGGGGGATGATCATTTTTTATAAAAATCTTAAAGGGTTATTCGTAATGAATGGCTCCAGCCAGGGTGGGGATAGTGGTAAAATAAATTTTTAACTGTTTTTTGGCGTTTTTAAATTTTCTTGATTGTAATTTTCTCCGTAGGTAGTGGCGATGCCATTTTAGGCAACAGACTATAGGGCAGGGGCACATATATCGGTGTTCTCAAAATGCCCGTATACCCTATGCATGCTTCGCTTTTTGGACACGCTATGCCCGGCGCTGGATGCCTTGATCAAGATTGTGATCGTTTCGGAAATTTTAATTTGATGACGCGGCCGTTGGGCGCGCAGGAGAACAGTATGGTAGAGCTGACCAGGTTACAAGTGGAAACGGCGTTGAAGGCGTTTGTGGATCCTTATATGGGTCGTGATCTGGTGACGACGAATGCCCTCAGGCAGCTTGTGGTTGAGAAGGGTCAAATCCAGGTGGAGATTGTGCTGGGGTATCCGGCGCGGGGGTATCATGCTGAACTGGCGGCGACCTTGACAGCCAAGCTAGAAGCGCTGGACGGGGCGCAAAGTGCGCAGGTGCGAGTGTCCTCCCAGATTGTCGCCCATGCCGTACAGCGTGGCGTGAAGCCTTTGAAAGGAATAAAGAATATTATTGCTGTGGCATCGGGCAAGGGCGGTGTGGGCAAGTCGACCACAGCGGTTAATCTGGCATTGGCATTAGTCGCTGAAGGTGCGGCGGTAGGCATTCTGGATGCGGATATTTATGGCCCCAGCCAACCTTTAATGCTGGGTGTGCGCGAGCGGCCGGAATCGCGGGATGGCAAGTCCATGGAACCGCTGATGGGGCATGGCTTGCAGTCGATGTCGATCGGGTATCTGGTGGATGAGGAAACGCCGATGATCTGGCGCGGCCCCATGGTAACGCAGGCGTTGGAGCAGTTGCTTAAGGACACCAATTGGCGCGACCTGGACTATCTGGTGGTGGATTTGCCGCCGGGCACCGGGGATACCCAATTAACACTGACCCAGAAAATTCCGGTGAGCGGCGCGGTGATCGTGACCACCCCCCAGGATATTGCGTTGCTGGATGCGCGCAAGGGTCTCAAGATGTTTGAGAAGGTGGAAGTGCCGGTGTTGGGCGTGGTGGAAAACATGAGTACGCATATTTGCAGTCAGTGCGGGCATGAAGAACACATTTTCGGCGCGGGTGGCGGTAGCCGTATGGCACAGCAGTACAGCGTGGATTTTCTCGGGTCATTGCCGCTGGATATCCGCATCCGTGAAGATGCTGATGGCGGGTGCCCGACCGTGGTGGCGGATCCGGAGGGAAAAATTGCCGGGATTTATCGTGATATTGCACGCCGCGTTACGGCGAAGCTGTCGTTGCGCGCCAAGGACTACGCATCGAAATTTCCGAATATTGTCATCCAAAATACTTGAGGCGGGGCATGAGCATTAAATCTGATAAATGGATTCGGCGCATGGCCGAAAATCACGGCATGATCGAGCCGTTTGAGCCGCGCCAGGTGCGCGAAAATAAGGGTGGGCGGGTGATCTCGTACGGTACATCGAGTTATGGTTATGATATTCGCTGTGCCGATGAATTCAAGATTTTCACCAATATTAATTCGGCGATTGTTGATCCGAAAAACTTTGATGAAAACAGTTTCGTTGATATTCGCTCCGACGTATGCATTATTCCGCCCAATTCGTTTGCCTTGGCGCGCACCGTGGAATACTTGCGTATTCCGCGCAATGTATTGACCATCTGTTTAGGCAAGTCGACCTATGCGCGCTGCGGCATTATAGTCAATGTGACGCCGCTGGAACCCGAGTGGGAAGGGCATGTGACGCTGGAGTTTTCCAACACCACGACCTTGCCGGCAAAAATTTATGCCAATGAGGGTGTGGCGCAAGTGCTGTTTCTGGAATCAGACGAAGTGTGCGAAACTTCTTATCGGGACCGCGGCGGCAAATATCAGGGGCAGCGTGGTGTGACTTTGCCTAAGGCATGAGGCGGATAGGTTCCTCACATTCCCTGAACTGAGACAATTTTTAATTCAAGGCGGCCATCATCGTCGCTGTGTTGTTCTAATTTGACGGGCAGATAATGCAAGTTTATGGCGCACCACACGGTGGTGTTGCGCTCGTCACCGATGCGCCGGATTTTTAATGTGCGCAAGGTTCCGAGGGCAGTGGCCAGCACTTCTTCCCCGAGGATTGCAAAACGATAGATATTGCTCTTATCGCTTTCCGCAATGGTATATTCGAGATGCTTCATGCCTTTCTTTAAATCGTGCATGAGCAGGATCTGATAGCTCAGTTTGTCCTGGGTATGGGCGGCTAAGGGGATCTGCGATGCGTCGCCGTCGCGGGTGTGGGTGGCGATACGTTTTTCCCAATCAAATATTTGTCGGGTAATGCGCTCTTTCTTGCCCCCATGACGCTGTGTAATAAAGCTCAGGGGACGGATGCTGTCATCCTGGTAAACCCAGCGGCTGCGCTCTACGATTTCGTCTTTTAGAAAACGCGCTAACAGTCCGGTGGCATGTGCGACAGATTGGTAGATGAATTCGCCGTTGGGGGCGGGGCTAAGGGTGCGGATGGTTTCACCCACGGTAATGCCGCTGCGGCTCAAGGTGTAGTATGCGGTGAACGAAGGTACGGCTTCGGCAGACAGTGCCGGATGAAACAGCAGGCCGACCACTAGCAACAACCCGCGAAAGGCGTTTTTCGCCGCAATTGATAATGGTCGGTTGCTATGATGTGGAAGATTCATGTTGGTAATTTACAGGGGCGGTTAATAATAGTCCATCCCGCATGACTTTGCCTTGTACCAACCGCAGGCGGCCTTCCGCAAACCAGCGGATCGCCAACGGATAGATGCAATACTCGGCGTTTAACACGCGTTGTGCAAGTGTTTGGATGGTGTCATTATCCAATATCGGCACGCGTGCCTGAATTATTACCGGGCCACCATCGAGTTCGCGGGTGACAAAATGGACGCTGGCGCCGTGTTCCTTGATTTTTGCTTCCAGCGCGCGTTGATGGGTGTTGAGCCCAGTAAATGCGGGTAATAAGGAGGGGTGGATATTGAGCATGCGCCCTTCGTAGTGGGCGGTAAAGGCGGGGCCGAGAATACGCATAAAACCGGCGAGGACGACGAGTTGGGTGGCAAAATGATCAATGGCATGTTGCAGCGCAGTGTCAAATGCCAGGCGATCAGGGAATGTTTTATGGTCAATAACCTGGGTGGGAATGCCCGCGGCGTGGGCGTGCTCCAAACCCGGCGCATGGGGATTGTTGCTGATCACGGCGCAGATCTTCGCGGGCAACGCCTCTTGCTGGATAGCTTTGATAATGGCTTGCAGATTGCTGCCGTTGCCAGAGATGAGCGCGACGATGCGTAAGGGTTCACTCATTACATCTTACGTCTGGGTTCATGCGCGGATAATGACGCGCTCGGCGGCAGCGGTGGCAGGGTGAATAGCGCCTATTTGCCACGCGGTTTCGCCCTGTTCACGCAGGATGTTGAGAGTGGTATCAACATCAGTGGCGGCGACGCAAACCACCATGCCGATACCGCAATTAAAGGTGCGGTACATTTCCTGTGACGCGACATTGCCGTGCTGTTGCAGCCAGTCAAAAATAGCGGGGCGCTGCCAGGCGTGGGCGTCGATGATGGCCTGGGTGCCGTCGGGCATGACGCGCGGCAGATTTTCCAGCAGGCCGCCGCCAGTGATATGCGCGAGCGCATGCACCTGTACCTGTTCAAATAGCGCCAACAGGGGTTTTACATAAATGCGGGTGGGGGTTAGCAGGGTTTCGCCCAGGGTATGGCCGTGAAAGGCTTGCGTTAAATCCGCGCCGCTGACAGCGAGGATTTTGCGGATCAGTGAATAGCCATTGGAATGCGGGCCGCTGGACGCGATGCCGATCAAGGCGTCGCCCGCGGTAACTTTGCTGCCGTTGATGATGCATGCTTTTTCCACCACGCCAACGCTAAAGCCGGCCAGGTCATAATCTTCGGCGGCATACATGCCGGGCATTTCCGCCGTTTCGCCGCCTACCAGCGCCGCACCCGCCATGATGCAACCATCGCCAATACCTTTGATGACATCTGCCGCCTGGTCCACGCTCAAACGCCCTGTGGCATAATAGTCGAGAAAAAACAGCGGCTCCGCGCCTTGCACCACGAGGTCGTTGACGCACATGGCTACTAGGTCGATGCCGATGGTGTCGTGCTTGTTCATTTCTATGGCGAGCTTCAGCTTAGTGCCCACGCCGTCGGTGGTGGATACCAGGATCGGCTGGCGGTAGCGGTCCAGCGGCAGTTCAAACAGCGCGCCAAATCCGCCCAGGCCGCCCAGTACGCCGGGGCGGCGGGTGCGTGCGGCGATGGGTTTAATGCGTTGCACCAGGCTGTTACCTGCGTCAATATCCACGCCGGCATCGCGGTAGCTTAAAGTGGGTTTGGAGGGGGCGTCTTTATAGGTCATGGTATTTGTCGTGGTAGTGTATGATGGCGGCATTATACTATAAACCTGAAAAAAGCAGTTGAGCCACAGAGGACACGGCCATCATCTATAAAGGCACAGAGGATTCAGGTGGTTACGGCATGGGGCATGTCCACCTGTTGGGTGACTTTGACAAGGACACGAAGCGCGCTGATTTTCCTCTGTGAACTCCGTGTCCTCTGTGGTTCAATAGCTTTTTTTAGGATAAAGGTGGGTATAAACTGGTCTGGCAATGGCAAGGTTTTCAGTAATGATGAGGATGTTGGTGTGAAAATGATCGCCTTGGCTGCTCCCGGCATCCTGCCTCACACAGCACTTACACATCCATGTGCGACGCAATGGCAGGCTGTGCTGATGACGGTTCTTTGTGTCTGGGTGGGGGCGTCCGGGGTGGTGCGTGCTGCGGATATGGAAGGCCTTTACGAGACTGAAGTGCGTGTGTTTAGCCAAAGCGCCACAGAAAGGCAGGAAGCGTTGCGTACCGCATTGGGCGAGATTTTGGTGAAGGTTACGAGCCAGCGTACCGCGCCTGCGGCGCCCGGCCTGGCGGGAGCTTTCAAACGCGTTGACCAGATGGTGCAGCAATATCGCTACCGGCCTTTGGCGGAAAGCAGATTACTGCCGCTGCCTGCGGCGCCGGTAGCTCCGGCTCGGGCTGCCGTGCGTAAACCGGGTGGAGTATCCCCGCCGCCTCCAGTCGTGTCACCCTCTCCTGTCGTCCGGGAACAGGCGCTGTGGGTGAACTTTGATAGCGCGGTGGTGAATAAAATGCTGCGTCAGGCCGGACTGCCGCTGTGGGGGCGGACGCGTCCTGCCATGCTGGTGGTGTTGGCGGTGGAGGAGCCATCCAACCGTTATATCCTGCTCGCAGACAGCGGGGCGGAAGCGCAAACCATTTTCGAAACGCGCGCCTGGTGGCGCGGTGTGCCGATAGTATTGCCGCAACGTGCGGAAGCCGAGGGCGGGTTACGCTTTCTGGAAGTCTGGAACAATTCGCAGGAAGCCGTGCTGCGGGTGGCGGCCCATGAACGTGCTGATGCCGCACTGGTGGGGCGCGCCACGCATCAGAAGACAGGTTGGCAGGTGCGCTGGACACTTTTCCAGCCGCGCGAACAACCTATGCAATGGGAAAGCGCCGGAGATGCGAATTCCATGCGCAGCACGCTGGAAGCCGGAATTGATGGCGCTGCCGATGTGCTGGGCAAGCGATTTGCACAATTACTCAGTGATAAAGCGGGCAATATTGTGCTGATCACCGTGACTGATATTGTTACGCTGGACCATTATGCGAAGGTGATGGATTATTTTAAATCGCTGGATGAAGTCGCGGACGTGGATGTGCGCCAGATGCATGCCAACAGCGTTACTTTCCGGATCGCCGCGCGTAGCGCCACTGAAACACTGGTCCGCACTATTGCGTTAAGCAAAAAACTCTCGCCGGTGGTGTCGACCGTTATTGCAGATCCCCTCGCGGCAGACGCTCCCCAAGGGAGCAACGAGAGTGCAGAAATTGAAGTGCCCGCTCCCACGTCGGCGGCTACCGAGCTGAAGTATCAGTTATTACAATGAGCCCTGCATGATATTGAGCCACGCCATCATTCGCTTCCACATTATTTTCAGGCCATTTTGGAAGATGGCGCATGACTGATTCGCAGAAATGGCTGGTCTTGTCCGGGCTGCTCGCCACCGGTGGATTATTGTATTTACTTGCCCCCGTGCTTACGCCTTTTGTCATTGCAGCTTTGCTGGCGTATGTTGCTGATCCCCTGGTAGATCGTCTGGAGGCGCGTAAAGTGTCGCGGACTCTGGGCACTATCATTGTTTTCATCGGGATGTTTCTGGTGTTGCTGGCGCTGGTATTGATTGGTGTTCCGTTACTCGAACAGCAGATCACCACGTTGATCGAGAAATTACCGGGATATATTGACTGGATACAGTATACCGCCGCGCCGTGGGTGCAAGCTAAATTACAACTCGGTGAGCATGCGCTGGACATGGATAGCCTGAAGCGGGCGCTTACCGAGCATTGGCAAAGTGCTGGTGGCATTATGGCGGGCGTGGTGGCGTCGGTGACGAACTCAGGACTGGCGATATTGGGCTGGTTAATGAACTTGATATTGATTCCAGTCGTCGCCTTTTATTTGCTGCGTGACTGGGACGTGCTGGTGGCGCGCATCCGCGCTTTGTTGCCGCGCGCCGCCGAGCCTGTTGTCACGCGTCTGGCGCGTAATTGCGATGAAGTGTTGGGTGCATTTTTACGTGGGCAGCTCACGGCGATGTTGGTACTGGGCGCGATTTATGCGTTCGGTTTGTGGCTGGTGGGTTTGGATCTTGCTCTGCTGATTGGTATGGTCGCGGGGCTGCTCAGCTTTGTCCCTTACCTCGGATTTAGCATCGGCTTACTGGCCGCCAGCATTGCCGCTATCGTTCAATATCAGGATATATATCACCTGTTGCTGGTGTTTGCCGTGTTTGGTGTGGGGCAGGTATTGGAAGGGATGGTGTTAATCCCCCTTCTGGTAGGCGACCGCATTGGCCTGCATCCGGTGGTAGTCATTTTTGCCATCATGGCGGGCGGACAATTATTTGGTTTCTTCGGCATGTTGCTGGCCTTGCCGGTCGCCGCCGTGATGATGGTATTGCTGCATTATGCCCACGAACGTTATCTGAATAGCCGTCTGTATGCCTTCAAGGACGAGCCATGAATCAGGGCAAGCCATGCAATTACCCCTAAGTATCGCGTTGCGTGATGATTGCCGGTTTGATAATTATTTTATCGCGGACAATCGTGAGGCGGTGGCCGCGTTACAACAGCATGTGGCAGACCATCTGGATGATGCAATTACCTACGTAACCTACTTATGGGGGGGCGTAGGCACTGGCAAGACCCATCTTTTGCAGGCCGCCTGCCATCAGGCGGCCTTGGTTGGCGGCGGACGCGGTGCGGCTGTAGCGTATCTGCCGTTGCTGCAGGCCGACCAACTTGATCCCGCCATGCTCGAAGGTCTGGAACATCTCGCGCTGATCTGCATTGATGACATCCAGGCGATTGCGGGCGCACCGCAGTGGGAGACCGCGCTGTTTCATTTATACAACCGTATTCGTGCCACTGGTGCGCGCTGTATTATCGCCGGAAACAGCAGCCCCCACGGCATGGGATTACACATGCCTGACCTGGTGTCGCGGCTGTGCTGGGGGCAAGTTCTGCATCTTAATGCGCTGGATGATGAAGCAGTGATTGCTGCGCTGCAATTACGCGCGCGTCATCGCGGCCTGGAACTACCCGAAGAGGTTGCGCGTTTTTTATGGCGGCACTATCCGCGTGACATGACCTCGTTGTTTGCCTTGCTCGAACGTCTGGATCGGGATTCGCTGGCCGCGCAGCGCAAGCTGACGATTCCCTTTGTGAAAACTTTTATGCAGGCCGACCGGCAGGCATTTACGCAAGGTACATAACGTGACGTTGCCGGACGATATACAGGAAACCGTGCGCCGCGTACTGGCGGAAGACATCGGCGACGGTGACATCACCGCCACATTGATTCCTGAAATGGCACAGTGCGATGCCACGGTTATCAGCCGTGAAAACGCCATAATCTGCGGTGTGGCGTGGTTTGATGCGGTTTTTCAGCAGATGGACACGGGGATAGCGGTGACATGGCGTGTTAAAGATGGCCAGGCCGTGGGCGCCAATCAAATCTTGTGTTCCCTGCATGGTCCCGCGCGGCCGCTCTTGAGCGGCGAACGCGCCGCGTTGAATTTTCTGCAAACCCTGTCGGGCACCGCCACCGCCGCACGGCGTTATGCCGATGCGGTACTTGGCCTTCCGGTAAAAATTCTCGACACGCGCAAAACCATTCCCGGTTTGCGCGCCGCGCAAAAGTATGCCGTGCGTTGCGGAGGTTGCCACAATCATCGGCATGGCCTTTACGATGGTATTTTAATTAAGGAGAATCACATTCTTTCTGCGGGCTCCATAACAAATGCGGTGGGCGCCGCGCGAAGTCATATGCGTGATTTACCAGTGGAAGTTGAAGTTGAAACACTGGACGAAGTGCGCGAAGCGTTGCAGGCAGGCGCCGATATTTTATTGCTCGACAATTTTAATCTGGAACAGATGCGCGCAGCGGTTGCCCTAAATAGAGGTCAGGCAAAACTGGAGGCATCCGGCGGCATGAGCCTGGACAATTTGCGTGCCGTGGCTGAAACCGGTGTGGATTTCATTTCCGTAGGTGCAATCACAAAAAATATTCAAGCCATTGATCTTTCTATGCGTTTTTCTGAAATTCGGTCATTTTAATGACCGTGAGATTGGGTGAAAGCCCATGGCTATTTTTCTGAAAAATATGTCATACTTGAAAAATAAATGAAATCATTCTGTTAAAAATACTGGAGACGTTTGTGAAATTATCTTATTTGGCCGTTATGTTCTCGGTGACGCTTGCTTCGCTAAGCCCATTGCATGTGGTTGCCGCAGAAAAGATGGCGCCTGCCGCTCCGTCCCAGTCAGCAGCCATGTCACCCAGTGACGGCAAGGTGATCTCCGTCATGAACGCTTCCATCTATACTTATATGGAGCTGGAGGCCAACAACAAACGTTTCTGGATCGCCGCGCCTACCACTAAAGTCAAAGTGGGTGATCGCGTACGTTTTGTGGAAAGTATGGTGATGGAAAACTTCAACAGTAAATCTTTAAACCGTACTTTTGACCGGATTGTTTTTGTATCGTCCGCAACGGTAGTGAAATAGGCATTCCTGAGCTATTCCTAATGATGAAAAAAATCGGTGGCTCCCTTTGGCCAAGGATGAGCCCCGGCCGATTGCACAAAATTGTTTTGAATCCTGCCTCTTCTTGTAACACCTCTGTTTAAACACTTTCTTTCTTTTTTTTCGCTTGCCCAATCATTTCCCTGGCATGCGCGCGCGTTTGAGCGGTAATTTCCACCCCCCCGAGCATGCGGGCGATTTCTTCGTTGCGGGCGGTGTCGGTGAGGGCGCGAATGCGGGTGGTAGTGCCTTGTGTGCTTTCGCTTCTTGTGTTTTCTTTGGTGACGTGCAAGTGATGATGCCCGAGCGCGGCGACCTGGGGAAGGTGGGTGACGCACAATACCTGGTGGGATTCACCGAGCGTGCGCAATTGCCGCCCCACGGTTTCGGCGACGCCGCCGCCGATGCCGGTGTCAACCTCATCAAAAATCAACGTGGGGATGTGGCTGCTGCGGGCGGCGATCACTTGTATGGCGAGGCTGATGCGCGACAGCTCGCCGCCGGAGGCGACTTTGGATAATGGTTTGAGGGGTTGGCCGGGATTGGTGCTGACCAGGAATTCCACCCGCTCCAAGCCTGTGGCAGTCGCTCCCGGCATCCTGCCTCCCGCGACACTAGTACTTCCCTGTACGTCGGCAAAACGCAGTTGGTGCACGTCGGTGTGGTCTGCCGGGTTAAGTGGCTGCAAGGCAATGTCAAAGCGCGCACCGGCCAGACCCAACGGCTGCATGCCGTCGGTGACTTTGGCGCTGAAGTCGTGCGCCGCACGCGCGCGGCTGGCGCTGAGTTGCCGCGCCTGTTCGAAATATGTATTGGCCAAAGCGCTAAGCTGGTTTTGCAGATGTTGTAAATGCTCATCACTGTGTTCAATAGAAGATAACTCGGCTTGTAAGGTGGTGAGCAGGGTGGCCAGTGCGGCCGGTGCGGTGCGGTGTTTGCGTGCCAGTTGATGGATAGTGTCGAGGCGCTGTTCTACCCACGTCAGGCGCTCCGGATCAAGGTCAAGCGCGTCGCGGTAATGGCGCAGTTCGTTGGCGCTTTCTTCAATCTGCACATGTGCGCTGTTGAGCAGGTCGCAGGCGCTGGACAAGCGGCCATCGAGTGTTCTCAGTTGCTCCAACTCACTTAAGGTGCGGCCCAATACGGTGAAGATGTCGTTCGCATCGCTTTCGTAAAGGTTATGCAGGGCGGTTTGGCAGGTGTCAAGCAAGCGACCGGAGTTTGCCAGGCGTGTGCGTTCTTCTTCCAATGCGTTGACTTCATTTTCACCCAGCGCGAGTGTTTCAAGCTCGTGTGCCTGATAGCGTAACATGTCGAGACGCGTATCGCGGTCTTGCGTGGCAGAGCGCAACGTGTCCAGCTCAGCCCCCACCGCTTTCCACCGGCGATAGGTCGTAGCGAGTTGTGTGAGCAAGCTTGCATGGCCGGCATAATCATCGAGTAACTGGCGTTGCATATCGTTTTTAAGCAACGATTGATGTTCATGCTGGCCATGAATGTCTACCAGCGTATCCCCGAGTGCCTGCAGCGACTGGATGGGCACTGCGCTGCCGTTAATATAGCCTTTCGAGCGGCCTTCGTTAGTAATGGTGCGGCGCAGCACGCACCCGCTATTATCTTCAGCGTCCAATTCCTGTTCCGCCAGCCATATTTGAGCGGCACTGATATTGCTGATGTCAAATGTGGCGCTGATGTCAGTGCGTGCGCAGCCGTGGCGTATCACGCCGCTGTCGGCACGGTTCCCCAATGCCAAATTCAGCGCATCTATAATGATGGACTTGCCTGCGCCGGTCTCGCCAGTCAGCACAGTCATGCCATTTTCGAGATCCAGTTCCAGTTGGTCGATGATGGTGAAGTCGCGTATGTGAATGTGTGTGAGCATGTTAAACCTAAAAACCTCGGTTAGAGCCTACTGCGAATGCCTAATGTACCGAATCTGCGCGAGAAAATCACAAAATCTGTCCTCACCGTAGCGCATGGCTACGGTTGCGGAATATTTTGCGATTTTCTCGCCCATCTTCAGCACCTTAGTCATTCTCGCTACGGCTCCAACCGAGGTTTTTAGGTTAAAACCACTTTTTGCGTTTAAAATAAACCAGCATCCCGCCCATCATGGCGACAATTATCAGCCAGGCAAACACGTAGCCATATTTCCATTCCAGTTCAGGCATATTCCAGGGGCTGGCCGCCGGGTCGAAATTCATGCCGTATACGCCCACTACAAACGTGGGCGGTATAAATAGCGTGGTGATGACAGTCAATACCCGCATCACGTCATTCAGGCGCATGCTGACGCTGGAGAGGTAGATGTCCAGCATGCCGGTCATGATGTCACGGTAAGTTTCCAGCAGGTCCATGATCTGGATGGTGTGGTCATAGCAGTCCCGCAAATAGGTTTTGGTGTCATCGCGTATCAGCGCATGGTCACCGCGCAGCAATGAGTTCAGCACTTCGCGGTGCGGCCAGAGCATGCGGCGCAACAAGAGCAGCTCGCGTTTGATATGGTGAATGCTGTTCAGTGTAGTTTTATCGGGCGTGGCGAGCAGCACTTCTTCAATGTCTTCGATCTCTTCGCCAAGATCTTCCAGCACCGGAAATCCTTCATCAATGATCACATCAAGCAGGGCATAAAGTAAATGGTCTGGCCCGCCACTCCGAATATGTCCAGTATGGTTGCGCAGGCGCTTGCGTACCAGCTCAAAGGGGTCAGCCCGGCCATTATGGAAACTGACCATGAAATCTTTTCCCACAAACAGGCTGACCTGTTCCGTGGTAATTGAACCGTTAGGATGTACGGGCAAGCTCATGACGACAAATAGCTGGCCGTCGTATGACTCCACCTTGGGACGTTGCCCCGAATTGAGCACATCTTCGAGCGCCAGCGGGTGCAGGCCGAAGGCGTTACCGATGTTACGTAACAGGTCGGGCGCGGCATGGCCATGGACGTGGATCCAGGTCATGGCAGGATGCTCAAGATGCGGCAGGCACTCCTCGAAGCTAATGTTTTCCTTCTCGGTGTACTCCGTGGCGTCATAATCAATGAGCCGGATCGTGAGGGGCGCCTCAGAGGCGGCACCGGCTGTGGCCGCATCAACAGTCAGTTCGCCCGGCGCTGTGCCGGGAGGGTGGTAGCGTTTGGTAAAATAGGTCATGGCAGGTGGCAGGTGATCCCAATCTATTTTTGCTGAGGCTCTTTACAAAAGTTGCATTTTGCTTTATTAAATGCAACAGTCTTGCGGTGCATGATTACAGGGTTGTTGATTATATCGCCCCTCCGCCACGGCTTGCCAAACCGGCACTATTGATTACGCATCGGGTGCCGTTATACAGAGAACTGCCATCGAGATAGGCCGCCCTCCATAACGGCAACGGGGACAGCCTGGAAGATAGCCGTATACTTGAAACCATTTTACTTAACAGGAGCACTACATGCTAACACAAACAGACGAACCTCCCGGTAGTACCGCACACGCTAACCGCCTCCATCTGGGTAACCAAAATAATCTGGATATGGATAAGGCCAAGGCGAACCGAACGTGGGCCAATAACCTCACGGTATTGTCCAACGACCTCTTTCCCAAGAGCTATCTCGCCATCTCCGATTACCGTCTTTACCCTTTCACCATTGAAACCAAAGCGCTTTTCGAGCGTTACCAACACTCCCTTCAAATCCCTGTTTCAGATTACTCTTTTGCAAATAATATCATATGGTTATCGCGCATGAGCGCGTTTTACCAGATCATTGAAGAGTGTTTCTGCCTGTTCAGCCTCAATGGCAACTGCCTGACTATGCTGCTGCCGCCATTGGGTGAGCGCAGGCGCCAGGCGCGTGCCCTGGAGATATGTTTTGAAATTATGGACAGCCACAATCCTTCCCCTTATTTCAGTCTTGTGGAATACGTGTATAAAGATTTTCTGGAGGTATTAGATGCGCAGGTCCCGCCTGCAATGGGTGAAGAGAATGCCGTGGGGTCAGCCCCGTTACCGTGGCTCGTGGAGCGTGCCTTGCCCGATTATATTTATTCAACAGAAGACCTGATTCAGCTCAAGGGCAATCCTTATAAAAGCAAGCGGGGTGAAATCAACCAGTTTCGGCGCGCTTATCCTAACCACCGTCTTGAAGTGCTGGGGCCGCAGCATTGGGAAGGGATCCGCGCATTAGTTGAGACCTGGTTGAAAAATCGCCTTAAATATCTTACAGGGGAAGCCATCGGCGATTTTTTCTATACCGTTGAGATGGAACGCAAAGCGATTGAGCGTGCCATCAAGCATTATGACCAGCTCGATTTGCAAGGGCTCTGCCTGTTTATTGATGATAAGCTGGAAGGCTTTACCATTGGTGAGCGCATTACCCCGAGCGTGGCGAGCATTTTGGTGGAAAAGACCAATTTTGCGGTGCTCGGCTCAGCGCAATTCCTCTTCCATGAATTTGCGAAGGTGTATCATGACTGCGTCTATATTAATGTCGGCGACGACTTGGGGCTGGAGAATTTACGTAAGGTTAAAATGAGTTACCGCCCGGTATTATTCGGGGAGAAATTCATGCTTCGCCATCATGAGCCGTCGGCGGGTTCAGAAGGCGCTTTTCCCCGCGAATAGCAGGCTATCCAACAAAAGATGACATTCGCGCGCCAAGGTTTATGGTTGTCGATTCGTGTTTTCCGCGTTCGAGTTGGCTTTGGCGTGCGGGTTGGTCGCCCATGTGGTCGGGGCGGCACAGGGCAGGCGATCAGGTGGTCGTAGCGGAGAGCGTAAGCGTGGGCAGGTGAGTTGCTGGGTTGTGCGCCAAGAGAGGTCGTGTTTCATTTTTCCAATGTTACCCGCAAGCCTTCTTTCTAAAGGCCCGCGTTAGTTGTATCGTGATGCAGACAAAATACCTACTTTGCCTCCTTGGATGGGCGTACCCTCCGATTCTTATTGCCCTTGCAGCCATATCTAAAATTAATGGCGGCATAGCAATTGTTATGGGCTTCCACCTGTCAGGCACAAAGATCAGATCTCTACTTATATGATACGTCCCGCTACTCCTAAAGATTTAGATGCATTGGTCCGGTTGGAGGCGATTTTTCCCGGAGACCGGATGAGCCGGCAAAGTTTCCGGCGCTTGCTGAAACGCGACAGCGCATCCATTTTGGTGTATGAAGAGGACGGTGAAATTATCGCCAACAGCGTGGTGCTGTATCGGCGCGGTTCACCCAATGGCCGTATTTATTCTTTGGTGGTGCATCCGCATGCGCAGGGGCGGGGCGTCGCCCAGGCATTGCTGAAAAAGGTTGAATCGGTGGCCTTGAGTAAAGGCTGTGCCCGTTTACGCCTGGAAGTCCGTGCCGACAATCACGCTGCCTTGGCGCTTTATGCCAAATTGGGCTATATCCCCTTCGGACAGATTGATGGCTATTACCAAGACCACACGCCCGCGCAACGTTTATGCAAAGTAATCTCCTGAGCTAATACTGTGAATCATCAACATCGAAACATAAAACGGCGTCTTTTTCCGCCAGGTGTCGTTGCAACCCCTTGCCGCACAATGAGTGCGGCGGCGGGCCTGCGCCTAGCCTAGCGGAAAAACCCATCCGTTTTATGTTTCGATATTTATAGTTCACGGTACTGGATATCCACGTCGCGCACGGTTTCGAATAACTTGTATGGTACTATATGGGAAATTTTATCCCTGTCTTGCATAGTGCCTGATGAATCGGCAGGTATAATCCTAGAAACCCCCAGTTGGAGCCTACTTGCGAATGCCCAATGCACCGAATCTGCGCGAGAACATCTTCAGCGCCTTAGCCATTCTCGCGACGACCTCCACTGAGGTTTCTAGGATAATTAAAGGGATTTGAATGGCAGAACTCCATGACGATGCGCTGATGGTAAAAATCCGTGGCCTGTGTTTCGCGCACGGCGCACGCACGATTTTTGACGGTGTGGACATCGACATTCCGCGTGGCAAGATCACCGCGATTATGGGGCCGAGCGGTACCGGTAAAACCACTTTACTGAAAATTATCGGTGGCCAATTGGCGCCACTCGCGGGCAGTGTGCTGGTGGAAGGCGAAGACATCCATCATGTCTCGCGCGATAACCTGTACCGCTTGCGCAAGCGCATGAGCCTGCTGTTTCAAACGGGCGCATTATTCACCGATCTTACAGTATTTGAGAACGTAGCGTTTCCGCTGCGCGAACATACGCGCTTGCCCGAATCCATGTTACGTGATCTGGTGTTGATGAAGCTGCAAGTGGTAGGGTTGCGCGGTGCGCGTGATTTAATGCCCACCGAGCTTTCCGGAGGCATGGCGCGCCGTGTGGCTTTGGCGCGGGCAATTGCGCTTGACCCGGCCATGATCATGTATGACGAACCTTTTACCGGACAGGATCCGATTACCGTCGGTGTGATCATGCAATTAATACGTATGCTCAATGATGCCCTGGGCCTTACCAGCATCATTGTGTCGCACGATGTACACGAGTTGAGCCAGATCAGTGATTATATGTATATGATGGCCGCAGGTAAGATAGTGGGGCACGGCACGCCGCAAGAGCTTGGCCATTCCGGATCAGAATGGATCCGCCAGTTTATGGGCGGTTTACCTGATGGCCCCGTCCCCTTCCATTACCCGGCTACGGATTATGCGCAAGACTTGCTGGCGGGGGTAAGCGCCCGATGATCGATTGGTTTCAGAAGCTGGGGTCCAGCAGCCTGGCGTTGTTTGAGCGGCTGGGACGGGGCGGCTTATTTTTAATGCGGGTGTTTTCCGCGATACCCAGCCTCGTGTCGCGGCCGCGCCTGGTGATCATCCAGCTCTATTCAGTGGGTGTTTTGTCGATGATGTTGATTGTCATCTCCGGCCTGAATGTGGGTATGGTGTTGGGTCTGCAAGGGTATAATACCCTGGTGGATTTTGGCGCTGAAGAATCGCTGGGCCAGGTCGTCGCCTTGTCTTTGGTGCGTGAGCTGGGGCCGGTGGTGGCGGCGTTATTGTTTGCCGGACGCGCCGGCTCAGCGTTGACGGCGGAAATTGGTTTGATGAAAGCCACGGAGCAACTTTCCGGCATGGAAATGATGGCCGTCGATCCCATGAAGCGCGTCATCGCGCCGCGTTTTATCGCCGCCGTTATTTCCATGCCATTGCTGGCCACCATGTTCAGCGCCATGGGGATACTGGGCGGTTATTTTGTGGGTGTCGGCCTGCTGGGCGTCGACAGCGGCGCGTTCTGGTCACAAATGCAAGGCAAGGTGGATTTTTACGAAGACATCATGAACGGCCTGGTGAAAAGCATCGTGTTTGGTTTCGTCGCGGCGTGGATTGCGGTGTTTGAAGGTTATGATGCGGCGCCTACCACCGAAGGCGTGAGCCGCGCCACTACCCGCACCGTGGTGCACACCGCATTTGCGGTGCTAGGGTTGGATTTCATATTAACTGCACTGATGTTTGGGAGCGTTTGAATGATACAAAAAAGAACCCAGGAAATCGCTGTCGGTGTATTTGTGGCGGTGGGTCTGGCCGCGTTGGTAATGCTGGCGATGAAAGTCAGCAATTTGAGCAGCTTGTCTGACCAAGATGGCTTTGAAGTGATCGCCCGCTTTGAGGATATCGGCGGTTTAAAAGAGCGTGCCCCGGTAACGGTGGCGGGCGTGCGCATTGGCCGTGTCAAAACAGTGGTATATGATGACAAAAGTTATGAGGCATTGGTGACATTAAGTATCGCTTCCAAGCATAATCAATTACCAGAAGATACTTCGGCAAGCATTTTAACCGCCGGGTTATTGGGCGAACAGTATATTGCGTTAGAACCAGGGGGCGCCGAGACGATGTTGAAACCGGGAGGGGAAATCAAGCTTACAGAATCAGCATTCATCCTTGAAAGAATGGTGGGGCGATTTTTATTTAATAAAGCCGCTGAAGGAACAGGGGAAAGTAAAGCGCCAGAAGGAGCGGCACCGTGATGTGGGCAGCAGGGACAGGGTTGGGCAAGAAATTCGGCATGGGGTTCAGCAGGTGGCCTGGCATGCGGGTGGGCGTAGCGTTAATGGCCGGGTGGTTGGCATCCGCAAACGCCAGCGGTGAAACAATTACGCTTAGCCTGGAGCAGGCCATGCAACGTGCGCTGGAAACCGACCCGCGCATTACGGAACGGCAGCACCTGGTGGGCAGTGCGCAGGCGTTATCGCAAGAAGTGCAGGGCAATAAAGATTGGAAATTTGATGCCAATACTTTTTTGGCCATATCACCCGGTGTCGAGGGCAGCCCATTCCAGGGGGGTGGATGCGCGCCTGGCAATTGCACCTTGCGTTCCGATAAATATGAGTTACAGAAAAACGGTTTATCGCCGTGGTTTAATCTCCAGCTAACCCTCATCAAGCCTTTATATACCTTCGGCAAGGTCGAAAATTATGCGGCTGCCGCGCAGTCCAATGTGCAGGTCAAAGAGCATGATGTGCGTATCCAGCGTGCCGCCACCATTCTGGACGTGAAGCGCGCCTACTACGGTTATTTGGCTGCCCAGGATGGCCGTCGCTTTCTTGAAGATGTGCGGACACGCATTGCCAAAGCGATTGGCGTGGCCCAAAAATGGTTGGATGATGGCGAAAGCGATATACGGCAAGCGGATATTTTCGCGTTGCAGGCCGGGCATTCACTTATAAGCCGCTACATTTCCCAAGCTGAAGGCATGCAAAAAATCGCTTTGGAAGGGTTGAAAGTTCTAAGCGGATTAAAAGCGGCTGATGAATTACAATTGGCCGACAAGACCCTGTCGCCTGTAGCGTTGCCGGGGGGAGGGCTGCCTGAGCTTCAACAGCAGGCGCTTGTGCAGCGTCCCGAAATATTCCAGGTCGAAGCAGGCCTAAAAGCCCGGCATGCTTTGGTCGAAGCGCGGCGCGCGGATGCCCTGCCCAATCTTTATGCGGGGGTGGCGGGTGTGCTTTCTTATTCGCCCAATCGCGAGCGGCTGGATAACCCCTATATCTACGATCCGTTTAATGAAAGCGGGCTTACGCCCATGATAGGGTTGAAGTGGGATTGGCAGCGCGGCGTGCAGCGCGCCAAAGTGGCCCAAGAGCAGGCGGAGTTAAATGCCTTAATTGCCAAATCCGCGTTGGCGCAACAAGGCATCCCTTTTCAGGTGGCCGAGCAATATTATCAGGTGCAGTCCGAGCATGCGGCGCTACAAGACTTAAGTGAGGGCAGCCGCCATGCGCGGCGTTGGATGGTGGGTCGTTACGCAGATTTTGAAGCGGGACTGGAAACGGCCGATCGTGTTATTAGCGCATTTCAAGGTTATGTATTAACCCAAACCGATTACATCAAAACCCTTTATGAATACAACATGCGCGTCGCACAACTGCAAAATGTAACGGGGACAGAACCGTAAACCGGCGTGATTAAGGTCGGCCTGCAAAATAGCGCTGTGGTCATGCACGGAACTAATTGGCTTCGCCAACCTCCTAATGAGGGAAAGTTGTAACATGAGTGTTTTGTGTGGCAGGGTAAAGGATTTTTGTTTTTCCCCGCCCCGTGAATGGAATATTCCATGGGGTTTTTGAGCAGTAACACATCAAGGAGTTGATTATTATGCGCCAATTTATAACCAGATTATTATGCCTATGCTTAGTAGCTTGGGGATCCACCGGCATTAATGCGATGGCGGCGGAGCCACAGCCGCCCTTAGAGATGATCAAGCAAACGGCGGACCGCCTGATCGCCAAACTTAAGGCAGATGAAGCCGTGATCCGTAAAGATCCTTCGCGCCTTTACGCATTGGTCAGTGACATTGTCTTGCCGCATTTTGATTTCGAACGGATGGCGGCGTGGGTGCTGGGCAAGCATTGGCGCACAGCTACGCCCGCTCAGCGGGAAAAATTTACTGCTGAATTCCGCAACCTTCTGGTGCGTACTTATGCCACTTCCCTTACCGACTATACTGATCGCGCCATTAAGTATACGCCTGTACGCGCCAACCCCGGCGCCACCGAAGTGACAGTGCATACAGCCGTCGAACAGCCGGGCGCGGCTCCTATCCCGATTGACTATAGCCTGGCCTTGAAAGATGGTGAATGGAAGGTTTACGACGTGGCTATTGATGGGGTTAGCCTGGTCACGAATTACCGCAGTAGCTTCTCCAATGAAATACGTAAGTCCGGTTTAGATAAGTTAATCTCTAAACTTGCCCAGCGTAATCAAACTAACCAACCCGCGGAGACGGCCGCACCGGCACCAAAGCCGCGTTCCCCGGCGCCATGAACACCCTTAAACGCGATAATAGCGGGGCTGTCCACATCAAGCCGCTTGCCGAAGGCGGGTTTTCAGTTTCTGGGGCACTCACTTTTGAGACGGTGCCTGCGGTGGCGCATGATAGCGCCAGCGTGCTTAGCGGAGGCGGAGACATCAACTTAGACTTGCAGGGTATTAGCCATGCCGACAGCGCGGGCTTGGCATTATTGATTGAATGGATGCGTACCGCACGCGCGCAGGAGAAAGGCATTGTTTTTAAAAATGTTCCCCCGCAAATGCTGGCGATGGCCACCATGAGTGGTTTGGAAAACATTCTTCCGACAGCATAGGGAGGGTGGACTTGCTGCGTGTGCGCCCTCCAAGATCTCAAGTAAATGGCCCGGCTGGCCGCTATTCT
>JAGVME010000106.1 GCA_020053945.1 Gammaproteobacteria bacterium | reverse complement strand
TGTGGTAAAACATTAAAAACGGGTCGAAATTATAGCACAAATAAGGCTATTTTTATAGAATAATCAATTTGTTAGGTGTTTTTCAGGGGCGACTAAATAGAGAAAAAATACATCCGGCATATTATTTGCGTATAATTCGAACATTTGATCTAAGCTAAGGTTAAACAAATCCCCCTGTCCCATTTTCCTTCCGCCGCTATCCCTATGGATACTGGCGCGGTTTGCCTTGTGCTGCTTGCGCGCTTTTTTGGTCTTCCCGCCGATGAGCCGCAGCTGCGGCATCAATTTGGACAATCCGGCCAACCGTTGACCGCCACCGATCTGTTGTTGGCGGCGAAACATCTGGGGTTGAAGGCCAAAGAAGTCAAAAGCCAGTGGACGAAACTGACGCAGACCGAGCTTCCGGCCATTGCCCAACACCACGACGGGCATTATTTCATTATCGGCAAAATCGAAGGCGATCAGGTGTTGATCCAGGATCCCCTCGACAACCGCCCCCTCATCTGGTCGCGTGCGCAACTCGAAAGCGCCTGGTCGGGCACCTTGATTTTAATCACCCGCCGTGCCGGCATCGCTGCCGAAGCCAGCCGTAAATTTGATTTCAGCTGGTTTATTCCCGCCATCATTAAATACCGCCGACTGTTCGGTGAAGTATTGATAGCCTCCTTCTTTATCCAGCTTCTGGCGCTGGCCACGCCATTGTTCTTTCAGGTGGTGATTGACAAAGTACTGGCGCACAAAGGCCTCACCACCCTCGACGTACTGGTGTTTGGCCTGCTGGTCGTCTCGCTGTTTGAAGTATTGCTCGGCGGCTTACGCACCTACTTGTATTCGCACACCGCGCACCGCATTGATGTCGCGTTGGGCGCCAAATTGTTTCGTCATTTGCTGGCCCTGCCCATCGCCTATTTCGAAGCGCGCCGTGTCGGCGACACCGTGGCGCGCGTGCGTGAACTGGAAAGCATCCGTCAGTTCCTCACCGGCTCCGCCCTCACCGTGGTCATTGACGCCTTGTTCACGGTCGTCATTTTTGACGAAGCCACCAGCGCGCTGGATTATGAATCCGAACGTATTATCCAGAACAACATGAACGACATCGCCCGTGGCCGCACCGTCTTCATCATCGCCCACCGCCTTAGCACTGTGCGCCACGCTCACCGCATCATTGTCATCGACAAAGGTGAAGTCGTCGAACCAGGCAATCATCACGAGCTGCTGCAACACAATGGCGAATACGCCAAGCTGCATCAAATGCAGATGGGGTGAGGAACCAGGCCTATACCAGAGGTCGCAGAGAACGCAGAGAGAGACAAAAATGCAGAGTGAAAAGATGGATGGGATTATGAAGAGTACCAGGCGTTTTATAATGAAAAATTCTCTCAAAATCAAGATCCCTGACTGCGTTCGGGATGACAACCCCTTCTGTCATTTCGACCCTCGCGAAAGCGGGGGTGTAGTGGTTCCAATGGATCGGTATTGCTGGAAAACCAGGTGCAGCAGTTGGTGAATGCCATGGCATCCATGACGCCGCCCCCGGCCGGGCAACTGACATTGACACCCGAACAGCAAACCGCGCTTAACCCCGTGCTTGCCGCAAGCTGGCAGTCTGCGGCGTAAGAGGGGAGGGATAAAAACCGCGATTCACCGCAGAGGTCGGAGAAGGCACAGTGACGTGGGGTATGGGTTCATTACACTAATCCCCCGAATTCTTTGCGTTCTCTGCGGCCTCTGCGGTGAAAGTTGCCTTTACGTTAAGCACTCAAAAGGCGCAAGCAGTGATATTTTATTAGGCCATTGAAAAATATAAAAAATATCCATATTCAGACCGCTGCATTTCGCCCGGCTTCCCATTTTATGTTTACTCTTCTAGTTAATTGCCCTAATCGCTTCTTTTTAAACACTATATCTTGGCGCTGTGGCGCGTTATAATCTTTTACTACACATTGCGCGCAATACCCCGCCCGTCCCTATACAATGGGTGGAGTGGGCGTTTTTTCTATATTTTTGGAGATGATGACGTGGAATTAACCGGTGCCGAAATACTTGTCCGATGCCTGAAGGACGAGGGCGTGGAATATGTGTTTGGCTATCCTGGCGGCGCTGTGTTGCATATATACGACGCGTTGTATCGCCAAGAAGACGTGAAGCATATATTGGTGCGCCACGAGCAGGGCGCTACCCACGCCGCAGACGGCTATGCGCGCTCAACCGGCCGACCGGGCGTCGTACTCGTGACCTCGGGCCCGGGCGCCACCAATGCCATCACCGGCATTGCGACCGCGCATATGGACTCGATTCCCCTGGTGGTGATCACTGGCCAGGTGCATACCTGGGCGATTGGCAGCGACGCGTTTCAGGAAGTGGATTCCGTGGGTATTACGCGTCCCTGCGTTAAACACAACTTTCTGGTGAAAGATGTGAAAGACCTCGCCACCACTATTAAAAAAGCATTTTATCTCGCCACCACGGGTCGTCCCGGCTCGGTGGTGGTTGACGTGCCCAAAGATGTGACAGCAGAGCGTGCGGAATACCATTATCCCAAAGAAGTGTCGATCCGGTCCTATAATCCGGTGTTGAAAGGCCATCCCGGGCAAATCCGCAAGGCCGTGGATTTAATGCTCACCGCCAAAAAACCCATGCTCTACACGGGTGGCGGCGTGATATTGAGTGGCGCGCAGGATGCACTCACCGAAATGACGCGTATGTTAGGTTTCCCCATCACACAAACGTTGATGGGGCTGGGTGCTTACCCTGCCACCGATCCGCAATCACTCGGCATGCTCGGCATGCACGGCACCTATGAAGCCAACATGGCCATGCACCATTGCGATGTGCTGGTGGCGATTGGCGCGCGCTTTGACGACCGCGTGGTGGGTAAGGTGAAATATTTCTGTCCCGAAGCGCAAATTATCCATGTCGACATTGACCCCTCGTCGATTTCCAAGAGCGTTCCAGTTCATGTGCCGATCGTGGGCGATGTTAACCATGTTGTGAAAGACATGATCCGTTTGCTTAAGGAAGGAAAACGCCAGCCTGACCCTGCCGCGTTGGCGCAATGGTGGGATCAAATCAACGCGTGGCGTGGCGTGAACTGCCTGAAGTACGACCGCAACAGCGCGCTAATCAAGCCGCAATACGTGCTCGAAACGCTGTATCGCCTCACTGAAGGTGATGCCTATGTCACGTCTGATGTAGGCCAGCACCAGATGTGGGCGGCGCAATTCTATAAATTTGACAAGCCACTGCGCTGGATCAACTCCGGCGGATTGGGCACCATGGGTTTTGGTTTACCTGCGGCGATGGGTGTGCAATTGGCGCACCCTGACGCTACCGTGGCTTGTGTCACGGGTGAAGCCAGTATTCAAATGTGTATACAGGAGCTTTCAACCTGCCGTCAGTACAGCTTGCCAATCAAAATCATTAACCTGAATAACCGTTACATGGGCATGGTGCGGCAGTGGCAAGAACTTTTCTACGAAGGCCGCTATGCCATGTCATACATGGACGCGTTGCCCGACTTCGTGAAGCTGGCGGAAAGCTATGGCCACGTGGGCATGTACATTGATAAACCGGCGGATGTCGAACCCGCGTTGCGCGAAGCCCTGAAGCTGAAAGACCGACTGGTATTCATGGATTTTATTACTGACCAGACTGAAAACGTCTATCCCATGATCGCGCAGGGCAAAGGCCATCATGAGATGCACTTGTCGCCCGACCGGGAGTTAGCCTAGCCATGCGCCACATTATTTCAATTTTGATGGAAAACGAATCCGGTGCATTGTCGCGCGTCGCAGGGCTGTTTTCAGCGCGTGGTTATAACATCGAATCACTCACCGTTGCCGCGACTGAAGATCCTTCGTTGTCACGCATGACTCTGGTCACGCGCGGCTCGGACGATGTGATTGAGCAAATCACCAAACAGCTTAACAAGCTGGTAGATGTTGTGAAACTGCTGGATTTGACGGAAGGTCCGCACATTGAACGGGAAATGATGTTAATCAAACTCAGGGCGACCGGCGAAGCGCGCGAAGAACTGAAGCGTCTGGTGGATATTTTCCGTGCCCACATCATTGATGTGACAGCCAGTACCTACACCGTGGAATTAACGGGCGCGGGCAGCAAGCTGGATGCGTTTATTCAGGCAGTGGAGGCCAACAGCATCGTTGAAACCGTGCGCTCCGGCGTGTCAGGCATCGCGCGTGGCGAAAAAAGTTTGCACATATAGAGGGGTAATAGTCATTTCGAGTAGGCCAGTTTTCAGGCCGACAACCCAACCATTTTTAATTTTATTTAAAAGGAAACACACATGAAAATGTATTACGACAAAGACGCCAACCTTGCCATCATCCGCGACAAAAAAGTCGCCATTATCGGTTACGGCTCGCAAGGCCACGCGCATGCGCTCAATCTTAAAGATTCTGGCGTGGAAGTGGTAATAGGGCTACGTAACGGTTCCGCATCCGCCATCAAAGCCAAGAATTCCGGCCTCACTGTCAAGAGTATTGAAGACGCCGTGAAGGGTGCCGACGTGGTGATGATTCTTGCGCCCGATGAACATCAGGCCAAGCTCTATCGTGACTCTATTGAACCCAACATCAAGCAAGGCGCGGCGCTGGCATTCGCGCACGGCTTTAACATTCATTTTGGTCAGATTGAACCCCGTGTTGATCTTGACGTGATCATGATCGCACCCAAAGGCCCTGGCCACATGGTGCGTTCCACTTACACGCAAGGCGGCGGTGTGCCCAGTCTCATCGCCATCCATCGCGATGCGTCCGGCAAGGCCAAAGAGTTGGCTCTGTCTTATGCCAGCGCCAATGGCGGTGGCCGTGCGGGCATCATCGAAACCAATTTCCGTGAAGAAACCGAAACCGATTTGTTCGGCGAGCAAGCAGTGTTGTGCGGTGGCACCACGGCATTAGTGCAAGCCGGTTTTGAAACCCTGGTGGAAGCCGGTTATGCTCCCGAAATGGCCTACTTTGAATGCCTGCATGAGCTAAAATTAATCGTCGACTTGATGTATGAAGGCGGTATCGCCAACATGCGTTACTCCATCTCCAACACCGCCGAATACGGCGACTTTACCCGTGGCCCGCGCATAGTCACCGATCAGACCAAAATCGAGATGAAGCGCATCCTCACCGAAATTCAAAACGGCGAATTCGCCCGTGAGTTCATCCTGGAAAACCAGGCAGGCGCCGCCACACTTAAAGCCAAACGCCGCATCGGCCGTGAACACCAGATCGAAACCGTCGGCGCCAAGCTGCGTGACATGATGCCCTGGATCAAAGCCAACAAAGTTGTGGACCAAACCAAGAACTAAACCAATTCAACCTTGGTCAGGCGCATGCGCGCCGCCCGTCCCTTAAATCTTCCCCTCTCCCACGCGTGGGAGAGGGCTAGGGAGAGGAGCCGCACCCCATACAAAAACGGAAAAACACTTGTAATGGAAGAAGACACCCCCGATACCACGGAAGCTAATGGATACAAGCGCAGCAAAGGCATTTATTTGCTGCCGAACCTGTTTACCACAGCGGGATTATTTGCCGGTTTTTATGCGATTGTTGCGGCGATGGGGGGGCGTTTTGAGCCGGCGGCGGTGGCTATATTCATCGCCATGATCATGGATGGCCTGGATGGCCGTGTGGCTCGCCTCACCAATACCCAAAGTGATTTTGGCAAGGAATACGATAGCTTGGCCGACATGGTGTCGTTTGGTCTTGCGCCCGCGTTAGTAGTGTATGTCTGGTCACTTTCAACGCTGGGTAAAATCGGTTGGCTTGCCGCTTTTGTTTATGCCGCCGCCGCCGCATTGCGTTTGGCTCGTTTCAACACCCGCATCGGCAGCGTCGACAAGCGTTACTTTCAAGGGCTGGCCAGCCCCGCCGCGGCCGGTTTGGTGGCCGGTTTGGTGTGGGTGTGCGATGACT
>JAGVME010000084.1 GCA_020053945.1 Gammaproteobacteria bacterium | reverse complement strand
CAGTTGGACGGGGTGGAGTGTGCGGTTTTCGGGGTGCAGGGCAAGGCGCGACGACGCGGAATGGTTGTTCCATTCCAAGGAGTTGCAACGCTGCCATGCACCCCGAAAACCGTGCAATCCGCCCCGTAGCGGGCTTCACCAAGCAGGTGAACCCGCAGGGCGCGATAAAGTCTCACAAAACATATTGCTAGCCGTCCAGAGAAGCGGTCAACTGCCGTTTTTAGGATGAAATAACCCTGACACATGACGGGCGTGAATTTTGGGCTTTCATCATCGCAAAATACCATGGTATGGTGGAAGCCGATTCGGCCATAGTCTTTGGGGATGAACGATGTTCAGGTACGTTGCGCGGTTATTTTCATTTTTTATTCTGAGCGGGTTTGCCGTTGGCCTTTGTGCCGCTGATGCACCACAGGCTGCCAGTGCTACGGTGAGCGGCAAGAGGGTGGTGCTGACCACCGCTTATGGCACAACGCTGGATGCCTATGTCGCCGGACCGGAAGACGCCAGGCGCGGAATATTGATTCTTCATGATCGACGTGGTCTGGGCGATTACGCCAAGGGTTGGGTGGATCGTTTTGCGGGGCTAGGTTATCGGGCGCTGGCAGTTGATCTCTATGATGGCCGCTATTCCAATGACCCGGCATTGGCAACGCAGATCATGACCTCGGTTGACCAGGAGTCCGTCAATGCCGACCTGAGCGCCGGCCTGGATTATCTGAAAGCGCCAGGACGCAAACTTGCCACGCTAGGCTGGGATTACGGTGGCGGACAGGCCTTGTGGGCGACACTGCAAGACCCCGGCGCAGTATCCGCCACGGTGATTTACTATGGCCCTTTAATAACCGATCTCACGCGCCTGCGGACTTTGCAAGGTGGGGGAGTGCTGGGAATTTTCGCAAAACGCGATGCCTGGATTGCCCCGGCCAAGGTAACCGCTTTCGAGGACGCCCTGCGTGAAGCGGGCACCGCGCCGTTGACGATCATGCAATACGACGCCGATCACGGTTTTGCCAACCCCGCAACCAGGGCCTATGACAGCAGGTTGGCCGACGAAGCCTGGCGCAAGACCGAGGAGTTTCTGGCGCGGCATCTTGTTGATTGATATTGCCCGGACAAAAGCGCCCTCAAAGAATCAGATTATTCGAATTCTATTTCAAAACGCCAATAATTATGTAGGGCGCACCCTACGACTCCACTATAGAAATGGAGTCAGATCAGGTGTTGTCTTGGTGCGAAAGATCTGGGCAGGGTGCCGGCACAAAAAAACCGGGGGCGGTTTCCTGCCCCCAGCCGAAAGAACCCGATGAGTGGGTTGTTATTATGCCTTGGCGGCTGCCCGCCGACGTGCGGCAAAGGCTAAACCTGCCAGACCACCGCCGAGCAGGAACATCGTGCCGGGTTCGGGGACGCTGGCATGAGCGTGTTCTCCCATGGAAACACTCATGTTGTATGTGCCCCCAGCAATCAAGCCAGTGGTATCCGCTTTAAACGAACCAAACGTACCAAGAGGCGAGTTATGGAGAAGCGGACCCTGGATAATCGCGTTGGCGAAGACGTCACGGTTGAGGCTGATCGGGTCAAAGATCTCAGTACCACCTATAATTCCCCCAGGGGCCCCATTAGGATCCCACTCGAAGACGACGTTGCCTAACGCATCGTAAATGGTGATGTTGAAGTCGAGGTCGGCTCGCGCCCAGTCATTCACAGTGGCGCCGGTTGTATATGCCTGCAGGTAGGGGGCAGCATCGAAAGCAAAGGTAAGCTGACCGGGGGTTACGAAGCTCGCACTCAGCGTGTTCATTCCACCACCGCCACCGACACCTCGGCTTGAGAGATAGATCTCGCCGGCGTTTTGGGCGTGGTCTGGTGCCCAAATCACGGCATCACCCCAAGCATACTGGCCGGTGTGACCTAACTGAGTAAAAGCGTTATTCATCTGCGCAGGAGAACCCAAAGTCTGTATCGGAGCATCTACAGGGAAGTGGGGAGGAGGGTTGATGTCATCATCACTGCTCAAAGTGCCATTAAGTTCTGCATGAGCGTCTGAGATATATACGGGATTCAGAAAGTTGACCTGATTCCCCGACGCATCCGTAACCGACCAGTTCTTGACCTCGTTGAAAGAGGCTGCGTAAGAAAAAGGCGCTGCACTGGCATTCCCCGCCATTCCCAATCCCAATACCACCGAGGCGGTGGCGGCCACAAGCATCTTTTTGTTGAAGCATCTTAAAGTGTTCATAAAAAACCCTCCTTTGGGTCGTCCTTACATCTGCTCTGTTGTGAAAATCCGTAACACTTTCCTTGAAGCATGGGTTTTTATTATTGTTGCAAATAACAACGCATGTTGTGTGCCATATTTATTTTTAATTAATACAATCAATAGGTTGATTAAAATCATTAAAAATTGCGGCAATAAAACTTTGAGGATTGTAAATTTTTCCGACAGTTTTTAGGGTGTTTGGGAGCCAATAAATGAAAGATTCTGAAGAAATTCTTCGATAGCGAAGGGGTGCGGAAGGATTTTTTTGGTGGAAAAATAAGTTTAACTAAATGATTTAAATGTAAATATTTTATAATCAGCTGCCCCGGGATGTCCCTGGAATGGAGAAAAAAGGGGGATTTTGAGGGTGTAAAAATTTCCGACATAAAAGTTTTGTGGTGAGATTGTGTTGATTATTTCGAAATGCGGGGTTGTGGCGCTATAATTATAAAAAAGGGGTCGGGCTTTTGTAATTGCGTTAGTGGGGTATCCACGTAAATGCGGTAAATATATCGTGTATTCAACTTATTGATAACACAAGAATAATTTCATTATTTTCTTGTT
>JAGVME010000040.1 GCA_020053945.1 Gammaproteobacteria bacterium | reverse complement strand
TCATCACTTTCCAGCGCCTTAACCATCTTGAGGTCGAGATGCAAACGGCGCGACATTTCATCCTGGCTTAAATTTAGCGCTTCGCGGGCCTCGCGCAATAATCTTCCTGGGCCTTCAACGGGTATGCCAGCTTCCTGTTTGTGTGCCGTTACATCCATAGTCATTTATTTTTCTCTGATTCACGCAATAACCGCGCTTCTTCGGTATTAGGAAAGTCGCCCTTAAGCCGCGCCGCATAACTGGCAATGGCTTGTGCATCCCCTAATTTACGTTCTATTTTAATTCCCAGCCACAGGCTGCGTGGCGCAGGAGCGGTCAACTCGGAATAACGCTGCAAATAAGCGCGCGCCGCCAGGGGCTGTTCCGCGTCATACATGAGCAATGCCATTTGATACAACGCGCTGGGCAATTTTGAATTGATCCCTAATGCCGCACGAAAATGGCGCTCGGCTTTTTGCGCGTCGCCTTGGCGCAGCGCGCATAATCCGGCATTTTCATAGGCAAGTTCCGGGGTGGCATAACGCGGATTTTTGGCGATCTCCAAAAACAGTTTCTCCGCGTCCGGATATTGGTTGCGGTCACACAGAAAAGTGCCATAATTATTTTGCAGCATGGGATTTTCCGCATCTAACCGCAGGGCGCGGCGATAATGCTGGTCAGCTTTTTCTAACTGGCCCTGCTGTTGATAGGCGCTGGCGGCATAGTGATGCGCGTCCGCATAATCCGCATCTTGCTCCAGCGCTTTAAGAAATTTTTCGAGGGCGATGCCGTTATCACCCTGCTGCATGTAAGCCAGGCCAAGATTGGTATAAATTTGTGCCAGTGATTCTTTTGATTCAGCACCGTTACGCAGTGAAGATTGCCCGCAACCCGCCAGGCTCACCACCATCAATCCCCACCACCACCAGCGTCCCTGCATTACGGATTCCCCTGTTACACCTTTTACTGCGACGTGCATGGATGCGCAGGAGCGGCCGCCACCCCGGCGATAGGTATTATTCTGCGCGCCGTGCGTTTGCTGCGATCCAGTACCTTGCCCGCCAATTGCCCGCACGCGGCGTCAATGTCATCACCTCGGGTGCGGCGGGTGATGGTAGTAAAACCGGCTTTAACCAGTATATCGCGGAAAGCATCAATTGCCGCATCGCTGGAACGCGTATAGCGGGTGCTAGGAAAAGGATTAAAGGGGATCAGATTAATCTTGGATGGTACATCCGCGAGCAAACGCACCAGTTCACGCGCCAGTTGCGGGCTGTCGTTCACACCATTGAGCATCACATATTCAAAAGTAATGCGGCGGTGCGGCTTGCCTTCCAGGTAACGCTTGCAGGAAGCCAGCAACTCCTGAATTGGATATTTCTTGTTGATCGGCACCAACTCATTGCGCAACGCATCGTTGGGCGCATGCAGCGATACCGCCAGGCTCACATCACTCACTTCACGCAAGCGATCCAGCGCCGGCACGACGCCCGCCGTGCTTAACGTCACACGGCGTTTCGACAAGCCATAGGCAAAATCTTCGGTCATCAAATTCATGGCTTGCACCACGTTGTCAAAATTCAACAACGGCTCACCCATGCCCATCATCACCACGTTGGTAATGATGCGATCACCGTCGGGCGTCTTGCCGAGCGCACGATTGGCCACCCACACTTGGCCGATGATTTCCGCCACGCTCAGGTTACGGTTAAAGCCCTGTTGCGCGGTCGAACAAAACGAACAGTCCAGCGCGCATCCCACCTGTGAAGACACACATAACGTGCCACGACCCGGCTCAGGAATAAACACCGCCTCGATGCAGTTGCCGGTGTCTACCCGCAGCAGCCATTTGCGCGTGCCGTCGTCGGACGCTTGCTCCAGCACCACCTCGGGGCAACGGATTTCAGTGGTTTCTGCCAGACGCGTGCGCAGCTCCTTGCTGATATTTGTCATCTCATCCAGGTTAGCCACGCCGCGCTGATGAATCCATTGCAGGATTTGCGTGGCGCGAAACGGCTTCTCGCCAAGTTCGACGAAAAAAGCTTCCAGGGACTGACGATCCATCCCCAGCAAATTGACCTTACCAGGCTTCTGTGCAGCGGCTACGTTCACGGGCGTGTTCAACGGGGACTACCTTGTGCGTGGGCACAGCTCACTGGACTTGAAGAAAAACTCGATCTCACCCTTGGCGGTTTCCAGCGCATCAGAACCATGCACGGCATTTTCTTCAACGCTGTCCGCAAAGTCAGCGCGGATAGTGCCCGGCGCGGCATTTTTGGGGTTAGTGGCGCCCATCAGATCGCGGTGTTTGGCAACGGCGTTGTCGCCTTCCAGCACTTGAATCATTACGGGGCCAGTGATCATGAATGTGACCAGATCATTAAAAAATGGGCGCTCTTTATGTACGGCGTAAAAACCTTCGGCCTGCTGGCGCGTCAGGTGCGTCATTTTCGCGGCGACAATGCGCAAACCGGCCTTTTCAAAACGGCTAAAAATGCCGCCAATCACATTTTTGGCAACGGCGTCGGGCTTGATGATGGATAAAGTGCGTTCAACAGCCATGAAGATTCTCCAGATAAGGGATATTTGTGCGGAAAGCACGCTACAACTAAAGACAGAGCAAAAACCATACATTTCACATGGTTTACATAATGAAAAAACTGGTGTAGTTTACCCGGTTGACCGCGTTCTGGCAATCAACCTGAATGCCTCATAGCACCCACAAAGGTCTTTGTCATTTCGACCAACGGGAGAAATCTTTGTCTCGAGTCTCGAACGAAGGTGAGAGAACTTTGAGAGATCTCGCAGGATTTCTCCCGTTGGTCGAAATGACAGGGGTGCGCTGCTAGACGCTGAAGCTCTCGCCGCAACCGCACATATCCTTCACATTCGGGTTATTGAATTTCAACCCTGAATTAAGCCCTTCTTTGGTGTAATCCAGCTCCATGCCGTCAATAAACGGCAGGCTTTTGCGGTCTACGATCACTTTCACGCCGTGGCCTTCAAACACCTCGTCATTGGCGCCAACGATGCCCGCTACGTCCAGCACATAGCTGAAGCCAGTGCAGCCGCTGGGCTTCACGCCCACGCGTACGGCATCGCCTTTGCCTTGCTTGGAAAGAAACCGCTTCATGTGATCGGCCGCCGCAACGGTTAATGTAATGCTCATGTTTCACCTCTTGGTCTCACCAGGTATTGACCTGGACACGGCTGATTTGTTCATTTAATACGGTAATTACCCTGTCGATGTCCGCCAGGGTATTGTCCTTACCCAAACTGATGCGGATCACGCGCCGCGCCAGATCGGGGTCTACCCCCATCGCCAGCAACACGTGGCTGGGGTCAGGGCTGCCACTGGCACACGCCGAGCCGCTGGAGACGGCGATGCCGTGGCGATCCAGCTCCATCAGCAGCGTTTCACCCTCAATGGCCGGCACGCCTATCAATACGGTGTTGGCGACACGCGGCGCTTGCGCGGCAAATACTATCACGCCCGGCAGCGCGCGCAAATGTTGCTCTAACGCATCACGCAGTGTCGTTAGATGCGATGTGCGTGACGCCAATTCTTCATGCGCCAATGCCGCCGCCGCGCCAAAACCGACAATGCCTGCGACATTTTCTGTGCCTGCGCGGCGTTCCATTTCGTGGCCACCGCCCTGTAGCAGCGGCTCCAGATCCAGCGCTTTATCAACGATCAGCGCGCCGACGCCCTTGGGGCCATACAGCTTGTGCGCGGAAAGGCTCATTAAATGGGCGCCGCTGGCCGGAAAATCCACGGCAATTTTGCCCGTCGCCTGCACCGCATCGGTATGCATAATCGCACCCGCCGCGCGCACCTGGGCGCTGATGGCGGCAATGTCCTGAATCACGCCAGTCTCATTGTTCGCCATCATCACCGACACCAGGCGCGGGGCGCGCTTCAATGCGGCAGACAACGCCGACGACGACACGCGGCACTGCCCATCTACGGCGATGCTGTCGCATTGCCAACCGTGCGTCACCAGCGCCTGCGCCGCACCCTGTAATGATGAATGCTCAATAGCGCTAATGGCAATACGTCCCGGCGCTAGCTTTGCGGCAATGCCCTTCAGCGCGTAATTATTGGCTTCGGTGCCGCCGCTGGTAAACACCACTTGCGAGGGATGCGCATTGACCAATGCCGCCACTTGCTCGCGCGCCTGATCCAGCGCGGCACGCGCGGTGCGGCCCGGCAGATGCAAGCTGGATGGATTGCCATAATGCCCACGCAAATACGGCAACATGGCGTCCAGCACCCGCGCATCCAGTGGGGTGGTGGCGTTGTGGTCGAGATAGACCGACAATGGACTAAACCTAAACCGCTGCGGCTCCACCGGTAAAACGCCGCTGTTGCAGCATATCCTGGCGTATCACCACTTCTTTCACGCCACGCCGCTCCACCAACTGCGCGAGATTAATGCCGCTCAGGAAATCGTAAATCTGGCGGCTCAGGTCAGACCATAATTCATGGGTCAAACACGGTTCCCCGTCCTGACAATTCGCCAAGCCACCGCAACGCGTCGCTTCAACGGTTTCATCAATGGCGCTGATCACCTGCACCACGGTAATCTCGCCCGCCGCACGGCTCAGCCGATAACCCCCGCCCGGCCCGCGCGCGCTGTCCACTAAACCCTCTTTACGCAAACGCGCAAAAAGCTGCTCCAGATACGATAACGAAATCCCCTGACGCTGCGAAATATCCGCCAACGGCACGGGATTTTCAGTGGCATGCACCGCCAAGTCAAGCATGGCAGTAACGGCATAACGACCTTTAGTTGTTAATCTCATTGATATATTCCTGATTACCACATGACTTTAGGGGATAAATAACCACATTTTTTATTATACATACTTGATGGGAATAGTCAACAATTACGGAAGAGGAAGTTTGGGGTAGATTACTCACCCCCAACACACACTATGATAGGCGTATTACACCCCCCATTAGCCTGCCCACTCCATGCCCTATGAGCCGGTCACCCGCACTGGTGTGGCACTGTAACCCGCCATCCCGTTACCCAACTGACCGTAACCATTATAACCCCAGCATTTGACGGTATAATCGGCTAACACGGCGCAGGTATGAAGAGAACCGGAGGACGCCACGGCGATAACGCAAGTGAAACCGGGGATGGTTTCCGGCAAAACCCGACCGTGAAAAGAATAATAGGGAGACGTGCCATCATAAGTCTGGCCGTCGTTGACCTAGCCCCAGCACTTGAGAGTCTGGTCTGCCAGCACCGCACAGGACTGGGGCTGGGATATCCACCGACACGCGGCTAATCAGCGGCACAGATGTGCCAGGGCACCCACTCATACTTGCACAACCGTGTTGGCAGATGTTGCGCAATGCCTGAAACAGACCTGAATTACGCCCTCATGCGGTTCCTGCATCTGTTCAGCGCCAGCAAAGCCATCAACCCACCGCCGAAGAGCAATCCCGTCGCGGGCTCGGATACGGTGGCAGCGACCACAGACTGCCCGGACAAAGTAATCACTGTAACCGAACCCGGATCAGAATCACGCTGAACCAGGGCCAAGCTACCCGTAGCCTCGCCGTCTTCAGAAACAAGCACGTTGATCGTCGCCATTGTCAACGGAGCGAGGTTCCCCAGATCAAACCCCAGCGCCAGCGATACATCATCCGGGGAACCCAATGGCAGGGCATTTGTGTTATCCAATATACCATCGAGAAGATGATTAAAAATATCCCCAAAAACCAACCCTGGCTCGTCTATCTCCCACGTATCGGCATCAGCATCGGCTGCCCCTGCACCGGTTATTCCCAAAACTTCACCGTATTCGTTGAAATAAGTGTTGGTGGGTTCATCAATCTCCGCATCCAGAAACACAAAGAAGCGGATATTGCTCAAAAGGCTGCCCGTGTTATTAACGAAGGTGTATCTCAACATCAGGTCAGTGGCATCAGCAGACAAAGCGGACGAGAAATTGTAATTAAGTCCCGTCGGTAATGTATCCATGGAGAGCTGCGCGCTCGTCCCAAAAGCGAAGCCGTTTAAGTCCATGCCATCAATGGCGAGAAAGGCGTCTACTTCGTTCACTTTGCCACCGGCACCGATAGTTAGCATCTGACTATGAAGGGCTCCGCCCTCGCCATAAGAACCAAAGGGGGTGAGACTGATAGCCCACAGCGGCATTGGAAAAAAGAACAGCAACGAAACGGTTAAGGCCGCGTACTTGTACATAGGAATTCCTCTGCATGATATGAAAAGAAAACTACTGTGCGTTTCCTTTGCATCTTAAAGTGCAGATTCCCTCCAGCTTCCGTGCAGCACACTTCTCTCTTATTTCATTTGTCCAATGAAAGAAAATAGCGCAACTGAAAGACCGGCATCTTCATCACCGTGTACTCCGCGCCGCCGGGGTGGCCCGCGCCTCATTGGAAGGCGGCGATTCCCACCCTCCATCCAGCACCCAACGCACAGTGTAATAATAAGTGACGCCGTTGGTCAGCCCGAAGTCCGCGTAGGTCGCATAGTTCGTCACATGCCCGGCCTTGATGAGTTGATAGGGGCCACCCGCAACCGTGCCCCGGTAAATGTTGTAGTTTACCGCCCCCTGGATCGCGGCCCAGGTGAGGTCTATCTTGGCGTCCTTGGCGCGGGCGGCGAGGTTTTCGATGGGGCCGGGCTCAAGCGCTACCACTATTTGATTTACCTTGCAGTTGTTAAGCTCATCAAGCTCCACCACGGCGCCCTTTGCATCGGCACACGCGCCCAGATGATAGGTGCCCTCGGGCAGCGCGGCGGGCAGGGTAATCTGCGCCGCGCTGCCGCTCCGGCTGGATTCGTCCGGGGTCAAGGAACCTACCTGCCGTTCGCCCAAGGGTTGATCCTGCGTGGGGTCAATAATGTCATCCTGGGAGAGAAAATACCGTGTGGTGGAAGCCGCCGCCGTCCTGTTTCCCGCATTTCCGGTAATCTCGGTGATGGGGATTACCGCGCCCCCTTTGTTTTTAATCAGAGGAGGAATAAACAGTTTGATGATCAGGTCGGAACCATCTTTCCAGGTGGCTTCCGCCGTGCCGAAGTCCGTCGGCATTTCACCACCCTCCTGCGTCAATTTAATCGTGTCAGTGCCGGGCTTTTTCCCGACGTAACTGAATGTCAGCGTGCCTGCGCTGTCGGTGAAGCCGGAGGTGGGAAATGGCTGGCTATGCGGCCCCGCTACTACCCTGAACCCCAGGCGAAACCCAACCAGTGGCCTGCCATCGCCCAGGTTGATGGCCGTGGCTGTCAGGGTATGCTCGGCACCCAGCGGCAATGTCACCTTGGGGGGCGTGAGCGTCACCTTGGGTTCAAAAGGGATCGGCGTGTCCGGCGTGGTTGCAACCAGGCGCTGCGCATTCAGAAACACCAAGTCGTAGACTTCCTGGCGGCGGCTGGCGGGGGTGGCGCCCCCCAGGGTGGCCAGCAGTGTGCCGAGGCGGCTTTTGGCCAGGGTGCCGTCACTGGCGTCTAAAGCAGCGCGGGCAGCTGCAAGCTGTGTCACCAGGGTGTTGCCCAGCGTGGTATCCGGGATCCAGCCCAACCCGATAGCTTTGTTGAGGTCGTCGCGTAGTTGGTTCCAGTGCTCGAACGAACCGGGGTAGACGCCGCTGGGGCCGAGGGTGACGGTGTGGAACGGGAGCTGGCGCTCAACCTCTTTGGCCGCAAGTTCTTCCTCCTCGGTGACATCGTCAATATTATTGACCAGATGCACCCATTTAGGCTCGACAATCGCCACACGAATCCCCGGCAAGCCGGGGCTAATGAGTTCGAAACCTGTGCGCGTTTGACCTGGTAAAATGCGAACAGAAGGGCCACTGCTGAAAAAACTGGCGAGTCCATTCCGGCCAAAGGTTCCCCCCCATCCGGCAGGAACCTTGAAACCAAAAGGAATCACCGTCGTTCCGGGAGGCAGATCCAGGGGTTGGGCGGCGGCAAGTTGTTCATCGAAGGTTTTAGTAGCGAATCCCTTTGGCACGGTCAGGCCTGTCGAGTCCATCCAGCGCACATCCCCGGCATGGGTGGTGTCAATCTCAATGTCCCAGATCTGGCCGCTGTTGCTGGCCGGATTGCTGACGGTGTAGACATAGGTATACCGGTCCGTGGCCGCATCGACACTGACCTGCGCCCGCATCTGCACATCCTGGAGCACGGGCACCGGCATCAGCCCCACCGCAAAGGCTGGAGCGTATCCCAAACTACACCCCAGCCACGCCGCGAGCAATCCAAGGTAACGCATTATTTTATATCCAACCGACATTGGCATATTTCTTTCCTCACTCCGCTTGTCTTTTGTGATGGCTCCCGCAGTTATCAATTCACAGGCGCATCAGTGAATCCCGTACTCCCAGCGGATCTCTTCAACCAATTGTTTTGGACCGTGCCGGAGCAGGATGTTACCGTTGGTATAAGAAACGCTGTCAAAAAACTTTTCCCAATAGTATTCCACCTCGCCGATGATCCCCCCCTGAAACGGCTGCCCCAGCGCCTTAATGAACTGATCCATCGGCTGACCCACACGCAGACCACAGGGCAAGGCAACCGTCGGGGCGTGCAGAGTCAGCATCTCGATTCCGTAAGGGGGGAACCCCGAATGAATGCCGAGGACCTGGAAACGGGGGGAGGAAATTTCGACATAATGAAGCATGACATCCGGCTCTTGCCTATCCGGTTGCGACCAGATGCGGATGTGGGCTGATTTATCGGCCGCGCCGGGATCGACCTTTCCCTGCGAGATGCCTGGTAATAGCTTTGTGCTCCGTGGTGCGTCACCCAAGGCAAGTAGGCACTTGGCCTGCTGGGGCGATGGCGGTACGTCGGTTTTGGCCGGTTCGATAGTCCCTGCTCCGTGCCGGACCATAGCGTCAGCAGCACGTGGGGGGGAGGGGGTGTCTGCCGCCATTGACGCGTGGAATGGCATCACCATCGCGGCGAGAATGAAGAGCAGGCAGTTCAATTGCGCCAGCCTCTGTGAATGATGCACTGCTTTGCGCTCAGTCGAAATGGACATGTTTTCTGCCTTGGGATTCGCATAGCAATACGATCGGCGGGAGTACACTGTGAGCTGTGTCGATAGCCTCGTCCAGCAAGCTATCATCCTCGCAATTCACCGCTATCCCTCCCGCATCCGCTTTATTGAGATCCATATCGGTACCGGTACGGTGCGAGCCGTGCGGCCTGTCCCAGTTATTATTGATATCGAACAATCCACCCTTGGGCAGGCTCAGGTCATTGATGCTGAGCCTTCTGCCCGTAACCTTGAAGTACTCGTAGGCAAGGTAGACCGCCCGACCCACCGTATCCAGCGTGCCCCACGTGCCTTCGGGGTGTTCGGTTGTGCCACCGCGCACTACGATGTGAAAGGCACTGCTGGCAGGCAGCTTTGTCAGTCCCTGAATCCCGATATCGAAAGTATTCTTATATTTCCATGAGTTGTGGGTAAAGCATCTCTCTACACAATACCATCCAGGAGGAGCAAAGACGCGGGCTTCCGTCACAATTTTGCCTGAAACTTGTGGAAGGGGGTGAATAACGCGTACTTCGGTATATTGGGTCGACCCCTGCACCACTAAGGGGCTGGGATCCTTATCTGTACCACTAAACTGTAACGTACGGCGCAACGGATCAGTGCTGGCGGTATCAAGCAAGGGGTGGCCTGCATGAGCATGCCCGCCGTTATTCTCCGTCAGCGACTCGGGAGGCACCACCCCGACAGCGGAATATGTCAAGGGGCAATCAAGACGCTGGCTTGTCCTAAATACGTAGCAACTAAAGGGAGAGTCATATATTTCAGGTTTTTTCGGCAACGAGGGCGACTTGGGGAAAGTCTGCATTTCTACAAAACCCGTGGCGTGCGCCGCCAGCGCGAAAGGGCTGTTGAACAACCCAACAAAGAATCCCAACACAACCCACTGCCGACCGGTGCTTCTACGCATACCATTCCCCCGCTTAAAGGTTTTTGCTATGCCCACCCTGGCCGATTGATGCAATCTTGCCCAAAACGTAGCAGACTACCCCCCCCCTTTGTCAAGCTTTATTTCACCAGCCAGAAGCACACCATTAACCGTGCTATTTCATATTTCAATAAACTTCACCCGCGGCGTCACGCCACACAGCAGTTGATAGGGAATAGTAGACGCGTAGCGCGCTATTTCTTCCACGGGCAAACCTTCACCCCACAGCGTTACGGCATCGCCAATGTGTGCGTGGGGTTGGCCGCTCAAATCCACGCTGAGCATATCCATCGACACGCGGCCAATCAACGGCACGCGTTTACCGTTTACCAACACGGGTGTGCCGGACACGGCATGACGCGGATAACCGTCGCCATAACCCAGGGCGACCACACCCACTGGCATGTCGTGCGGACATACCCATGATGCGGCATAACCAATCGCATCGCCTTTTTTGTAATGATTGATGGCGATCAACTGTGAAGTCAATGTCATCACCGGCTTGAGATCATGAGCCATAGCCGTGCCGTTGATGAACGGTGACGCGCCATACAACATGATGCCCGGGCGCACCCATCCATCATGTGTTTGCGGCCAACCGAGTATCGCCGCGGAATTAGCGATGCTGCGTTCGGCGTTGATTTCAGCGGTCGCCGCGTTAAAACAGGCGAGTTGCTGCGGCGTCTGCGGGCTGGCAAGGTCATCTGCGCTGGCAAGATGCGTCATGAGACGCACGGGCGGGCGCACGCTGTGGCACGCTGTAAGACGCTGCCACACCTGTGGCACCTGGTCCGCGGCAAAACCTAAACGGTGCATACCCGAATCAACTTTAAGCCAAACGGTGATAGGTGTGGCAAGCGGCGTGGCTTCGAGAATGGCAAGCTGTGCGGGATGATGTATGACAACATCCAAATTGTGCTGTTGTATCAGCATTAATTCAGCAGGCTCAAAAAAACCTTCGAGCAGGGTAATGGCCGCTGCAATGCCCGCGTCGCGCAACATCATGGCTTCATCAATGCTGGAAACACCCAAGGCATCAACGCTGGTGCCAGGCGGCTCTTGCGGAACCCTTCGCTTTCGCTCTTCCCTGCGCCCACCGCACTGAGGCATCCTGCCCGGCGCAAGGGCGCGCGCCACACGCACCATGCCGTGCCCATAAGCATTGGCCTTGACCATGGCCATGATACGACACTGCGGCGCAGCCTCACGCACACGCTGTAAGTTATGCCGTAACGCGTGCAGATTAATCTGCGCTTGCGCGGCACGCGTCACGGCTATGACTCGTTGTTGTAGATATTGGGAATGAAATTTTCGAAGCGTGTGTATTGACCAAGGAAGGTCAGGCGCGTCGTACCAATCGGGCCGTTACGCTGTTTGGCAATAATGATTTCTGCGGTGCCCTTGTCGGCGCTGTCTTCGTTGTAAACTTCATCACGATAAATAAACACAATCAAATCTGCGTCCTGCTCGATCGCTCCGGATTCGCGTAAATCCGACATCACCGGGCGCTTATTGGGGCGTTGCTCGAGACTGCGGTTAAGCTGTGACAACGCAACAACTGGCACATGTAATTCCTTGGCCAACGATTTAAGTGAGCGCGAAATTTCTGATATCTCGGTGGCGCGATTTTCCTTATTACCGTGCACCGTCATCAATTGCAAATAGTCGATGACAATCATGCCCAGGCCATGCTCCCGCGCCAGGCGGCGCGCGCGCGCGCGCAAATCGGTGGGTGTCATTGCCGGCGTATCGTCGATATACAGCGGCGCTTCCGCCAGCATACCAATCGCTGAGGTCACGCGCGGCCAATCGTCATCATCCAACCGGCCCGTGCGCAGCCGATGCTGATCAATGCGGCCCAGCGATGACATCATGCGCATTGCCAATTGTTCGCCGGGCATTTCCATACTGAACACCGCCACCGGCAATCCGGTTTTGATGGCGGCGTGTTCGGCGAGGTTCATGGCAAACGTGGTTTTGCCCATGGAGGGACGACCCGCGACAATCACCAGATCCGATTTCTGCAAGCCCGAAGTCATCTCATCAAAATCATTAAAGCCAGTGGGGATGCCAGTAATCGGGTTATCGAGCTGAAACAGCGTTTCAATGCGATCGACGGCTTTTACCAGCAAATCTTTGATGGAAACAAAACCCCGCTTGCCGCGCGCGCCGCGCTCGGCAATTTCAAACACCAGTTTTTCGCAGTGGTCGAGCAGTTCTGCACTGTCGCGGCCTTCGGGATTAAACGCGTTATTGGCAATCTCCGTGCCGGTGCGGATGAGCTGCCGCAAAATCGAGCGCTCGCGCACAATCGTGGCGTAGGCTTTTATATTGGCAGCCGTCGGGGTGTTTTTGGCAAGGCCGCCCAGATAAGACAGGCCGCCAGCATTCTCCAGCTCATTAATGCCGGCCAACTGCTCGGTAAGGGTAATGACATCAAAGGGGGTGCTGCGCGCCGAAAGTTCGGTGACGGCGCGAAAAATCAGACGGTGGTCGCGGCGATAAAAATCATCTTCGGTAACAACGTCAGCCACCTGGTCCCAGGCGCTGTTTTCCAACATCAACCCACCCAGCACCGCCTGCTCCGCCTCGATCGAATGGGGCGGAACCTTCAGTGCTTCGGTAGCAGAGTCAAAAGATCGTGTTGCGTAGGCGAGGTCTTGCATAGTTTAGGCTTGCACCACCTGGAGACAGATCACCCCTCCCCTTGTATTCAAGGTGGGACGAGATGATCCTGGATTACCCCTTCTCCCTTAGGAGAAGGGAAGGTTCCGGATTACGCCACTTCAGGTACTATGACAATTTTCACATGCGCATTAACATCGGCATGCAAGTGCAGTTCTATTGAAAACTCACCGGTATGACGCAATGCGCCATTGGGCAGGCGCACTTCATGTTTGGCAATCGACACACCGGCCGCTGTCACAGCATCGGCGATATCACGGGTGCCCACTGAACCGAACAAGCGCCCTTCATCACCCGCGCGGCTGGAGACCGTTACGACCTTGCCCTCTAATGAGGCGGCGCGCGCCTGGGCAGCGGCCAGGGTGGCGGCAGCGGCTTTTTCCAGTTCAACGCGACGTGCTTCATATTTGGCGCGATTTTCCGGGGACGCAACCGTGGCTTTGCCACGCGGAATCAGAAAGTTTCTGCCATAGCCCGGACGCACCGATACGACTTGACCCAAGGTGCCCAGATTTTCTACTTTTTCCAGAAGGATTATTTGCATTTCATATTACCTCAGTCAAAAAAACGGCTCTTCACTTCATATGGATCTACATAGGGATATATCAGGGTTCACCCGCATAGATCAGGATGCCCCTGGAACGTCCGGTGGAACATCAGGCTTTTTCGTATCAAAGTACGCCCGAAAATTCAGCCAACTATCCGCAAAACCAATGCCCGCCAAGGCTACCACCACAAACGGCGGCAGGATGGCCAGCAACACATATACCAGCATTAAACCCCAAGTCAACCAACGCATCGACCGCTCAACGGCAAACACTATGGCGTGTGCCACTGCCAGGCCTTGGATGGTGTAGATAAGCACCAGTCCCGCCAGCAAATCAGTAGCGATTGCCCCTAGCTTACCCCCGGCAAACAGGCTGACCGCCAACACCGCTGCACTCGCGTAAGCGGTGCGGCTACCCAATTGTAGCGCGCGAAACTCCGCGCCAAATCCCCCGGGGTTATATAGCAACGCTTGCCACCAGCGTCCCACCACTAAGCCGAGTACGGCGCTTAACATGAGGGCGCTTGCGACTATCCCTGTCATGTAGGGGGCAACGCGTTGCATGATTTGCCCCATTTGATCGGTGCCCGCCTTACCTAGCTGGGATTGCTGAATCATGTTTTCCAGCATGCCCCCCCACCATGCCGCCGGGTCAGGTATCAGTCCATGCAGGCTTATGACCAGTGCGCTTGCCAGCAATACTGCCACCTGCAAAGCCAGCATCATGGATACGGTTTTACGCAATACCAGCGCCAGCGCCATCACGGGCAACCAGACGATAGTCGCCAAAACCACCCCCGCGGCCGGACCGCCAAACAGGGGCACGGCGACGGCCATAACCCCCGCCAATGCGCCGAGTATGACATACAACGCTTCACGGGCGCCCAAACGTAACGCCACCAACGCCACCACCCCGCCACTTATGGTGGTTGTAAGGGGTTGTAGCGGTGGCAGCAACAGTGAAATCACCCCAAACACCGCGGCTATCAGCATTGCATAGACGCGACCACGCATGATGAGGGCAGCGAGTCTCTGCATCAGTCTGGGTAACCGCTTTTGCCAGCGGTTACCCCCTCCCGATCAATGCGAATCGCAGTAGGGCAATAGGGCCAAAAAACGGGCGCGCTTAATGGCGGTGGTCAACTGGCGCTGGTATCTTGCGCGGGTACCCGTAATGCGGCTTGGAACAATCTTGCCCGTTTCTGTGATGTAGTTCTTCAACACAGAGATATCTTTGTAATCAATTTCCTTAACTTTTTCTGCGGTGAAACGGCAAAACTTTCTACGACGGAAAAAACGTGACATATAACCTCCAAAAAACCATTTACACGCGTAATGAAACCAGGCTAATTAATCAGCCGCAGCGACCAGATCAACCTCTTCAAGATCGGCGTCGCCTTCTTCCATGTCAGGACGGAATTTGGCTTCGCGATCGTCGCGCTCATCTTTGGAGCGGATTAAAGGTGACGGCGTGGTAACCGCTTCTTTGCAGGCAATAACCAGATTGCGCAACACCGCATCATTAAAACGGAAAGCGCTGGTCAGTTCATCAAGGGCTTCTTGATTGCATTCAATGTTCATCAGCACGTAATGCGCTTTGTGAACTTTGTTGATGGGGTAAGTGAGTTGCCGACGACCCCAGTCTTCGAGACGGTGGATTGCACCGCCGCGGGTTTCGATGGTCGAACGGTAGCGCTCGATCATGGCAGGTACTTGTTCGCTCTGGTCAGGATGAACCAGAAACACGATTTCATAGTGTTTCATTAAGGCTCCTTATGGTTTATCGCAGCCCTTCGCCAATGCGAAGGGCAAGGAGTAAACAGTGAAGGGGGATATCCCCCTTAATTAGTTAAGCGCGGTATTGTATACCATTCAGTATACGGCTTGCAATTTTGCCGTGTTACTGCGGTAATAATACTTGCGGCTGCCCGAATTGTTAGGGGGATGGCAAAATCCCCTTATTATTGACGCGTAAGAAGCTGATATATAAATAAAAATAATCAAACCGCCGCGCCTTTATGGGCATTTAAGACGTAGTTAATTCATTTCAGGAGAAATTAATGAGACATATCTGGGGAATCATTGGGCTATTTTTTATTGTCACCGCAAGTGCGCAGGCTGCACTCAAGGAAGATGAAATTACTTACTGATGTTACGCAGCCGCCCGCATACTCAGCAGCTCATCATAGGCCAGCTTGATGGCTTTGATGTAGAGCTTGGAGCGCAAGGCGAAGTGGTTGAG
>JAGVME010000054.1 GCA_020053945.1 Gammaproteobacteria bacterium | reverse complement strand
TGGGCCAGAACATCACGGACTTACCGGCAGGTGAGTCCGCTGCGGAACGGCTACTATTAATAGCAACAATACCGGCCTTCCACACTGCAAAAAGTGCAGTAAGTATTGCGTTTTAAAATTAGCGTGGGTACAATTTTAGGGGGCTTTTAAAAGTTCTTTTTTACAGAAGATGCAAGAGATAACTTTTAAACGGATTTTGTAGTACGTAACCTTAATGGTTATGGCAAGCCGAGTAGCGCACAAAACCACTAAACTTAATGCGGGAGTTTACGGTGAAACAAGTGAAAATTACAGGGATTGGGGCGGCTTTGCTGCTCTCCTGCGGCATTGCACAGGCTGCCAGTTACAACATCGGAACTCTGAGCACGACGCCCTATAGCAGTGGCGTCAAAAACGTGGTCGGCAGCTTTTCAGATACATACACCTTTGATTTGACGACAACGTCTGCGGTCGGTAGCGGAATTACAAACATCCCGCTCTACCTCAACTTCGGCTCCATTAATATCAGTTATGACATTAATAGCTTAAACCTTGCCGTATTCGACAGCAGCAACACAATGGTGGCGGACGTCAACTCCGATCCTTTGCTGTTTAACGGCCTACTGAGTGCAGGGAATGGCTATTCTCTCAAAGTGACTGGCACTGCAACAGGCAACATGGGCGGTCTGTATACTCTTGGCATGGTCGCCGCCCCCGTTCCTGAGGCTGATGCTTGGGCAATGATGGGCGCAGGTCTTGGCCTGCTGGGCTGGCGCTTTGCCCGCCGCCAAGGCTCGACCAAGAAACAGGATGGATTGGTTACCGCTTAAAGCAGCATTCTAATCTATCGAAAGACAAAAAAGCCGTGACTCACACCGCCACGGCTTTTTTTATTTCGTAACCTCACCCAAAATAAGAGACGCCGCCAAAACATCACGCCTCGCCGACACGACTCAATACCAAACACCCACACGCTTGATATTGAGCCGATACACCCCTATCACAACCCAGCCAGCACCCTCTCCGCCGCATCGAGCGTCGCATCAATCTCTGCCGTGCCGTGCGCCGACGAGACAAAACCGGCTTCGAAAGCCGATGGCGCAAGGTATACGCCCTGCTCCAGCATGCCATGAAAGAACAGCTTAAACCGCTCCGCATTGCAGTTCATCACTTGGGCATAGCTCTGGATGCTGGATTCGTCACTGAAAAACAGGCCAAACATGCCGCCCACTTGATTGGCGCACATGGGAATGCCCGCCGCTTTGGCGCGCGCAGTGACGCCATCGGTGAGGCGCTGGGCCATAGTCGCCAGATCGCTATAAAACCCTGGCTTGAGGAGCCTGGTAATGGTAGCCAAACCTGCGGCCATCGCCACGGGATTGCCGGAAAGGGTGCCAGCCTGATAGACCGGCCCGAGCGGGGCAATACGCTCCATGATCGCCCGTTTACCACCGAAGGCGCCGACCGGCAGGCCACCGCCGACGATCTTGCCTAAAGTAGTAAGGTCCGGCGTCACACCATAGAACTGCTGCGCTCCACCCAGCGCGACACGGAAGCCGGTCATCACTTCATCGAAAATCAGCACCACGCCATATTCATCACAGATAGTGCGCAGCCCTTCCAGAAAGCCGGGCAAGGGCGGAATGCAATTCATATTGCCCGCCACGGGTTCGACGATGATACAGGCGATTTGCCCGCCGACATGAGCGAAGGACTCCTCCACTTGAGAGAGGTCATTGTAATCGAGTGTGATGGTATGTTCGGCCAGCGCCACCGGCACACCCGGCGATGTCGGCACACCCAGGGTGAGCGCACCGGAGCCAGCCTTGACCAGCAGCGAATCCGAATGCCCGTGGTAACAACCCTCGAATTTGACGATTTTGTCGCGCCCGGTGTAACCGCGCGCCAGGCGGATCGCGCTCATGGTGGCCTCGGTGCCGGAGCTGACCATGCGCACCATTTCCATGGACGGCACCAGCTCGCAGAGCAGGTCCGCCATGGTGGTTTCGATAGCGGTTGGAGCGCCAAAGCCGAGACCGTTGGCGGCGGCTTCTTGCACCGCTTTGATTACTTCGGGATAGGCGTGACCGAGGATCATCGGTCCCCATGAGCCAACATAATCGATGTAGCGCCGGTCGTCTTCGTCATACACATATGCGCCAGCGCCGCGCTTGAGGAATACCGGTTCGCCACCCACGCCACGAAACGCGCGCACCGGCGAATTCACACCGCCGGGGATATGCCGCTGGGCCTGTTGGAAAAGCTCATGGGATCGAGTCATTACGTGTTTCCTTCTTGTTCGAAAAGTTGTGTGTATCGCCGTGCCGCGTGCGCCGGGTCAGGTCGGCCAAATACGCCCCCGACCACCGCCAGCATATCAACGCCAGCCTCAACCAATACAGCGCCGTTATCCGGCGTAATGCCGCCGATGGCCACCACTGGAATAGCGAGGGTCGCCTTGGCGCGGCGAATCAAATCTATGCTCGCCTGTACGGCACTGGGCTTGGTTTGAGAGGCAAAAAACCGCCCAAAGGCGATGTAATCGGCACCTTCCGCCTGCGCCGTTACTGCCAGTTCAAAATTATTGTAACAGGAGACGCCAATCACCGTCGCCGCTCCCAGAATACGCCTTGCCTCTGTCAGAGGTGTATCGTCGCAGCCCAGATGCACCCCATCGGCACCAACAGACTGGGCAAGCGCCACGTCATCATTGATGATCAGCGGCACGCCATGCGAGCGGCACAATGCAAGCAGATCACGGGCATCGCGCTCGCGGCGCGGGCCATCCAGGCCTTTATCCCGGTACTGGATCACTGCGGCGCCGCCCGTGATGGCGCGGCTCACGACATCCAGGAGGCGTCCCGGCGCAATCAAGCTGCTGTCAGTGATGGCGTAGAGACCACGCAGCGGTTTTTTCACGCGCCTTGATCCTCATCCTCCCGCGCCCAAAACAACCGGTTGGGCAGATATTGCCCCATGCCGATGCGGTAGCCGTGTTTCAACGTTTCCCAGGTATATTCCTGCGCCTCATGGATGGCGGTAAAGGGCTCCATACCATGAGCCAGCAGGCCAGCGATGGCGGATGCCAAGGTACAACCGGAACCATGATAGCTCGCTGGCAGGCGCTCCCAGGAGAATGATTCCAATTGACGCCGGTTACCGTGCAGCGTATTGATCACCGCCGCAGTGTTTTCATGGGCGCCGGTGATAAGGACGAATTCGCAGCCGTTTTCCAGGATTTCCTGCGCACAGGCATCGAGAGTATCGGCCTCCGGCGCCAGGGCGCGCGCCTCCAGGGTATTGGGAGTCAACACCGTAGTCAGCGGAAACAGCAACGTCACCATGGCGTCCACGACTTCCTCGTCGGCAAGCTCACCACCACCGCCCGCAGCGCGCACTGGGTCGAGCACGACGGGGACATCCGGGTAATCTTGCAACAAGCTGTGGATCGCCTCCACATTCTCCACGCTGCCCACCATCCCGATCTTGAAGGCGGCCACCGGCATGTCTTCCAGCACTGCGCGCGCCTGGGCAATGACCAAGGCGGCGTCGATGGCAGTGTATCCTTGCACCTGCTGGGTATCTTGCACCGTGATGGCCGTGATTACCGGCGCCGCATGGCACCCCATGCTCACCAGCGTCTCGATATCGGCCTGAATCCCCGCCCCGCCAGTGGAGTCGCAGCCGGCAAAAACCATGACCACCGGGATGGATTGTTGCTCAGTCATACTCACACGTCCTTGAAAAAGGATAATTGTAGCGCCATTATGTTTACATAGACTGGCATTTTACACCGTTATAGCATTTCGCTCGCCACAAAAAAGTGCGAAGATTCACCCCGGAATCATACCGGATCACACTTGATTACACTTGGAGCACATTTGTGACAATTCAGACACTGGAATTAAAAACCTATATGTGCGTAATTTGCGGTTTCGTTTATGACGAGACCGTAGGCGTGCCCGCTGAAGGAATTGCGCCCGGCACCCGTTGGGAGGATGTGCCGCTTACATGGCGTTGCCCGGATTGCGGGGCAGGCAAAGAAGACTTCGAGATGATGGAAGTTTAGAACCTATCCCTGAAAAAAATCACCCTTGCAGAAAAAAAAAGCCAGCCCGGAGGCTGGCTTTTGTAAGACTCGATTCTGGCTTATTACAGGCCCAGAACGAAATCGACCAGCTTTTCGATGTTGGCATCGGAAACGCGGGGGGAGTAGGGAGGCATCGGCACGCCGCCAGTCACTGCGGTCCAGTTGCCTTTACCGCCAGCCTTGACCTTGGCCACCAGCTCAGCTTTGGCGCCGGCATTACCCTTGTATTTGGCGGCGACATCTTTCCAGGCCGGGCCAACAACTTTCTTTTCTACGCTGTGGCAAGCCAAGCAACCACTGGCCTTCGCCAGCTCCAGATCTGCGCTGGCCTGACCTGCGCCCAGCAACATCACGGCTGCGGCGGAAACACCCAACAAACGTGCTCTCATGCTTTTCTCTCCTTTTTCATTTGACTGACAAAAACCGCGCTGCCGAAGCCTCAACCAAGATTCAACGACGTGCGATGCTTTGCGGTGGTATTTTTATGAGAAAATCGCTGCTATCCCATAGAAAAACAGCGCCCTTCCCTTGTTGAATTGCACATTCAACAGTCTGCTTTTATGCCATGCGATTACCCCAGTGTCAAGCGGGAATGGCAATAGATCTTTTTTCCGCACGGACAGGCTCTAAATCACCCCCCTTACGGCTCCACAATCAACTTAGCACCCTCCTGCCCGCTCAACAGGTTCATTCCCGTATCAGCTTGCCATACGTCGACATTTGCCAGACGTACCGCGTATTGAGGGCGTGGGCGCATACGAGTGTCTGCATCCGGCACATGCAAGAGAACCCACCATCAATGCTTGCAATAGAGTTTTTCTCATAAACGCCGGCACACGGTTTTTCGGCGCCGCTTGTTGGCTTATTCGATCACCTGCAACGCGGCAGGATGACGAATATGGATACGCGGCCCGCCTTCGTCAGAGGACGATAACTTGCCCCGGGCCAGCACGGTGCGGCCCTGCCATCCCTCCGGCGCTGAATTGGCAAAGTAGTGCCTGTTTTTG